>NZ_JBNNLZ010000006.1:81209-198795 GCF_050272295.1 Lysinibacillus sp. NPDC048646 | reverse complement strand
TCTTCAGAGCGATTATCTTTGGCAGCGAATGAACCGGTTTCTTGATGGTTTTTAATCCAGCGGTCTAAAGCCGAAGGCGTTATATCGTATTCTCGAGCAATATCTGCACGAGATTTTCCATTTTCATAAAGCTTCACTAATTGCAGTTTAAATTCGGGTGTAAAAGTTCGACGTTGACGTGTCATAGTAGCACGCTCCCTTATGTTTATAGTCTAAGTTTACTAACCCTTATTTTATCTGTCCAACTTAGTGTAGCCTATCCAATATTCAGACCCGTCTCAGGTCAGTCTAACGGTTGGTATTACGAGATTTCCAGCTAATTATACTTGGAAGGGTTTTAAAAATGATACTTATATTTTTCATACAGCAGACTGACCCTATATCCCACCCAGCCCCCATAGGGTGGGCTTCCTGTTAATATTGAGTTAGACAAGGTGAAATACACTTTCCTATACAAGACACAGGGACGATATTAAGACTATCCAGCCTATTCTTATCGTTCTTCCTATCGATAGTGTAAGGTGATGGTTCACGGCTTCACTTGTGTTCTCAGTTCACTGGTGTCGTTTATGGTGTTTAGCTGTGGTATCGGTATATCTATCCTTCCTCTATCCTGTCTGTTGGTGGCTGTATTGTTCCCTCGCTGTCGTACGTTATGTTTGGTTGATTGTATTCCTCATGTAGCCTGACTGTGATTTCCTGTTCGGGAGGAGGATAGTTGTTACCCATAATATCAATCGGTTATTTTTCTCTATTTCCCTAGGTTGTGTTGCGAAATCTTCAAGTATTATTATCTACGTTTTACAGCTTTCATCCCTATTCCATTATTCTTACTATCAATTATACCTTCCCCGAATTATTAGCTTCACCATTCAATTCTGTAACAAAAACCGCAAGTAAATTCACCGTTTTCTTGAAATTTTCACTTAGATTTTTGATAGCCACTTTTGACAGTGGGTGAACTCGCATTGTTACGTTGCTGTCAGGCTACTGTTGAATGTCTTGACTAATGATAGTAAATAAATATATAAAAAATATCCAACACCTTCAAATCAAGATGTTGGATTTCTTATTTACATAATTTAAGGGAATTAAACTTGGACTATAAAACCTTCAATTTAGGCTAGTAAAACTACAAATTAAAATCTGGATTCAAGAAATGCTTTGAATATCTTCCTCCAATTCCTTTATTTTTCTTCTTACTTTTTTATTGAAATATTTCTCAATTACTTCATCAGAATATAATTTATTTAATGGAATACTAAATGTATCATTTAGTAAATGTATTTTTTCTGATATAGATAATTCATCTGGTTTAAAAATATACTTACTTTTTGACCTTCTTTGTGTAATTTCATAATAAGCTTTAACAAATGATTTTATTTCAATATCTTTTAAAGCCTTTTCCATTTGATATTTCGCAATAAATTTTTCTACAAAAAAATCCAAATGATACAATAATTTCATATTGTCTATTTGTGAATAAAAGAAAAGCCAACCATACTTCTTATTTTTACCTAAGCTTCCTTCATTTTTTACAATTGAACCAGTTATTTTTAAATTTAAATAAAAGGCAAATTCTTTAGGAGACATCTTCCCATTTGAATTTATATATCTAGAAAATATACTTACGATTGATTTTTCGAATTTTTGCATAGAATCTGACTTGACTGTGCATGATATTAAATTTGAAGTGTCATCTTTAGTTAGTAAATATCCCAAAAAACTATAACTATCTTTTAATAATCCACATTTAGTTTTTTCAGTATTAACTTCTAAATCATAATTCCTTTCAATATCTAATTTAATAGAATCTTTTATTTGTTTATTTTCACTCGATGGACATAAAATCAAAATATCATCAACATATCTAAAATAAGCTATATTGGAGTTGTTAGCATACTTCTTATCAAAATCTTTTAAATATATTTCAGCTAAAATATTTGCAATCGGTATACCTTGTGGTACTCCTTTATCATTTAATTTAACAGAATTACTTTTACTATGGTTTTCTCCTACTGTAGAGTTCGTGATTGCTGCTTTAATTAAAGTATGAATTTCTTTTTTTCTAACTTTCGACTTTATCTTTTTATATAGTATTTCATGATTTATACTTCCATAAAAATTAGTAATATCCACCTTAATATAAGAATCAAAGCCCGCCATAGAATCCTTAACTGAACTTATTACAGTTTGCACTAGTGGAACTTTAATTTCAAATGTATCTTGTAGAATGTTATGTAATATCTTCAAAACAATCCTATCTCTTAAAGTTGGAATTGAAATCATTCGTGGAAAACTATCTCTTTTCTTCACGAGTAATTTTTCTTTATAATATGTAAATCTATAGTTCCCAGATAAAACTTTCTTAGTTATAATTTCTAACTGTTTATTCTTTATTTTATCGAAATTCTGTTTGTTCATCTTATCAATCCCTGAAGCAGATGTGTCCGTTATTATATTTTCATATTCATTAGATAGATAACTTATATTAAAACGATTTTGAAAAAGCAAATTTGCCTGGACTCTCATTATTTCCCTCCCCATATGTCTTTAACTATTATTAAGATCCCTAATATAGGAATTATGTATAGTATAGCCATAGAACAATAATAAGGATAAACATGGAAAATACGATACTTTAGTTTCATCTCTCCCGACGCCTTTTTAGCAACCACCAAGTGTTTTAATAAATCAACATTTGAATGATTTTCTGTTTTTGAGATTACATCTGTATAATTATCTCTACACTTTTTGTAATTTAATATTAAATCCGCATCAGTTATTTTTTCATCTAGTAATAGAATGTCTAATTTATTCTCTATACTATCTAATTCAATATGAGATAATTTGAATGCCAATGCTTTTTCTCTGTAACCATACAAACTAACAAATAAAGATACTCCAAATAAACCTATTGAAACTATTACACTCATTATCGAAATCACTTCACCTATACCGTATTTCAATCCCAATATAGAATAACAAAGAATAAAGAAAGTATAGTAGTTTACAAGTATTATTGAGTTTAAATTCTTTTTATTCATTCTTTCTTCAGCCATCATACGGATTTTTTTAGTAACCCAAAGTCGATTATATTTAAATTCAAAGATTTCATTTTTTATGGGGTTTATATACTTAGAAGGGGGGATTCTTTTACTAGCTGTATTCTTTTTATTTTTAAAGAAACAATAAAGCATATATTTTTCTCCTTGACCAAAGATTGGAGATACCGATGCTTAGGTAGGAATCTGCATATAGCAGCTAAAACGATACTTATGTATCCTTGATTAGGTTACTCCAAAAAGGAATCATTTGAATGAATCAAAAGGTATCTCCACCTTAACTATCTCATTTATTTCTAGGTTTTTCAATACTCACCATATTATCGTGATAAAATACATATCTTCAAAACTTATAAGAATTGACACCGTTTACTATATCCCTGTATTATCAAGGCATTAAAAGGTGTCATAACTTAGTATCATAAACAAGACACCAAAAGGGGCTAATACATAATAAAATATGGCTATGCAAGGGTATCAACAGCTTCACAAGATTTAGAAATACAATTACAAGCATTAGAAGGTGCTGGTTGTGACAAGATTTATCAAGAGAAATTTACAGGTACTAAGACAGATAGACCTCAATTCAATGAGTTACTACAGGTATTAAAAGAAGGTGGCACATTGGTTGTAACTAAACTAGACCGTATCGCACGTTCAGCCTCACAAGGAAGTGAATTAGTAAAACAGCTAATTGAAAGAGGGATAGCTGTTCACATCTTAAATATGGGTTACATGGATAACACCCCAGCGTCTAAGCTTATTAAGAATATCTTTTTTGCTTTTGCAGAGTTTGAAAGAGATATGATTGTAGAACGTACACAAGAAGGAAAAGCCATCGCTAGGCAACGTGACGATTTTAGAGAAGGTAGACCGAATAAGTATAGCCAAAAACAAATAGAACATGCTTTAGGATTACTGGAAAGCTACTCATACAAAGAAGTAGAGAACATGACAGGGATCTCCAAAAGTACACTGATACGTGCTAAACGAAGGGCTACACTCTAATTGGTGATAGCTTTTTTTAGTTCCTTTTTAGCATCTTCTATGTAACGTCCCTAAAAAGGGGTATTGTTCATCGGTCTTCTAATGTCTAGTGGATAGTGTTTAATCCATAATCCTGTGCAAAAAAAGTATGTAGGGGGACGTGTATATTGTGCATCTACTTGTTGTAGTATAGCTTAATTGCCCGCCACACTTGGTATCCACCAATTCTATAACTTTTTATTTGCATATTTTTACACAGCTTTTTCCGATTACCTTTTCTTATTTTACCATCAAATCACGCACCGCTATTGCTATTACATCATCTCTAGTTACTTGTTTACCTTCGATAACTGATTGATTTCTCATTGCTAATCTAATCATATTATCAAATACACCACTATTATATGTCATTCAATTACCCCTTTCTCTGTACTTCGATTCGCTACGTATGTGGACGTTTCACGCCCACACGCTTTTAAAGCTAATAGTATTAGTTATTTATTATCTAGTAGTAGAAGGACACGCTAGTGTTCTTCCTGAATAACTGGGGTAGATTTTTCTACCGCAGTTATTTAGCGAATTACTTATTACTTTTTTCTTTCTTTAAGAGAATGTTTTTAAAACCTTGATATATCAACGTTCGTAGAGTTATTTGCTACTTTTTTTATGCAAACTAAATCTCATTATTTAAGTACATTTCTAATAAAGTCCTCATTCTTTCAGATGGAATATAAACATAGATAGGTTCATCATTACGAATAGCACTACGGAATAACCATTGAAGTAATTCAGACAGTGCAAATAATGCATCATTTACTTTAATATCATGTGAATGAAAGAATTTTCTAATCATTGGATTCATATATCTATTCGCTAAATAAATACAGGTAGTAGCCGATGCATATTCATTTGTAGCCCTAGCATTTATAGGAACAAACCTTTTCTTTAGTCCCCTTGGTGTTAATACCTTTTGATGATCTTTAAATGTTGTCCAAATAACATATTTTGTAGAACAGTTCATTTTGTGACGGTAAAAGTTATAGCTATTCTTCTTAATCATATCTTTATAGTACTTATTTTTCAGATTGTCGTTTAAATAGGTTTTGCTAAAGGCATTACGTTTTTCGCCCACTTTGTTTATATCTCGATTATCACTTGGAGAGGAATAGTAAATGTTTATTAGTGATTTAAAACGCTTACGGTCTTCACCTTTTCTCCCTTATATTCTGTTAGATAATAACCGAGTTTAGTATCGTATCCTACGGATCGGCACGTAAACTTCATGTTAAATAAACGGTAATAGTAACACTGAATTTGTCCCTCAAACATATACGTTAAAATAAATACCTCGTTGAACGCTTTAAATATTTCTTTGGGGAATAACCAATACAGTTTACTTTCATCAAATAAAACTAAATTACCCGCATTAGCCAAGTTACGAATTGTTTGATAGTTACCTGAATCATATTCACTAGCAGCTTTAAAAACTTGTGATTTTTTAATGTTGAACCATCTAAATTTAGGCACTGGTGTTCAAAGTCAATATGCCTTTCCTTCAACTCACAAAGTGTATGGATACGGATTCCAGTTCTGTACATCAGCAAAATAGCAGTAACGTCTCTAAATCCGATAAAGGTCGATTTATCTATGAAGTGAACCAGTTTGAGAATATCGCCTTCTTTAGCTGCTGCTTTTACCTCTGTATCAACCTTAATTTGAATCTTTAGCCAGAACTTATCTTTCAGCCAATCATTGAAATGGAATTTTCCTAACACGGCTTTAATGGTCTTTAAACGTATTTTCTTCGTTTGCTGTGAAACATCTAGACCTTCTAAATAGCTATAAATTGTATCAATCGTAATTTCTTCTACATAGAGAATCTTGTTAGCTTCACAAAATCCCCGAAAAATATAATCATAGCTATCAATAGTACGAGGTCTATTGCCAGCGATGTTCATTTGCTTAAATACTATTTCTAATGCGTAATCAATTGGTATCCAATGATTGTTACTAGCTTTAAGATTAACTTGACGTGCATTTCCCATCGAAAACACACCATGCTTTCTGCTTTTATCCAAACAAAAAAACCCCCTATTCATTGTGTGAATTAGAAGGTTTATAAACGCAAGTATTCAATTAAATGTACCCTTAAAAACGAAAAAAGTTAGGGAGTCTTTTTGAAAGTTTAACACCTTCATCAAGTTACCCTAACTCTTATAAACGTTGATTTAACAGTATTTCTACTGCTAAATACTATGTATGGAGACGGCGGGAGTCGAACCCGCGTCCAAAGACTCCAATACTTTAGCTTCTACGCGTGTAGTTTGCCTATTCGCAATTCACGTAGCATTATGCCGACAAACAGGCGTCCTGTACGCTAACCTGGAAATCTCTTGCCGGTGACTCAGGTGGTACCACCGACCGTATCCCACTAAAGTTGGGCCCTACGTTATGCACATGGGCGATGCATAGGCAGAGCGCTTACGAGCTTACGCTGCGAAAGCTAAGTTTTGTTGTTTGCCAGTTATTATATAACTTCCGTTGATGACGGAGCCGAGACCTCCGACGCGCGACCAAAGCTTGAACCATCCCTGTCGAATCCGTAACGTCCCCTTGATTTGGCTTACAATACACATCATATGTCTTCGTCCATTTCACTCACTAGCATCCTCATGTACAGATGTACGCTGTGGCGCATGCTCGTTCATTTCCTTGAACTACTCGTGTCTTGAAACCTTTATAACTTTTCAAAAGAAAAGCTTTCAAGTAGGCTAGAATTTCTTCTAGTACGGTGGGAGCCAAAAGTACGCTTCCATTAAATCTGGCAATCAATAATTCATATTATAGAACAAAACGAGCGACACTTCAAGTGTGCCGCCTTGGAGTACTTTATTTCACTACTTTAAATTTCAGCTTTCTTAATTGTAAAAATAACTTTCCTATCATGGAGTCTGTGAGATAGCCAAAATAGACATCCACTTCTTGTCCACCGAAACCTAGTTTAAATTCTTTGATTTCTTCTTTGTTTGTCAAAGCACCGAAATCATAGCGCGCAAAGCCTCTGTTTCGGAACATCATAATGTTTTCCCAGAGTAAATAACGATTGGCAAATCGAATTTGTTGCTTTAAATCCGGTCGGTCTTTTATCCATGCAGCAGTACCTGTGTATAAATTTAGCACCATATCACCATCCACAATGTAAATACGATAGCAAAGTGCATCGCCTTCATTATTTTGCAACTTTGTATAGACCAATGCACCTTTTTCTCGGAGAAGTTTTAAAGTTTGCATATGAAACTTACGGACGCGGTTAGTATCCTTCATTTTTGCAAATGTATTGTAAAATTGCTGAAATTCCTGTAGCTCTAAATCTGTTGGATTTTCTTTAACAATCACTTGGTAAGGTTCCTTTTTTGCACGTCGAAGCATGTAGCGATTCATTTTAGATAAATCCGCTAATAACACGTCCTCATCTTGTTGCAAGATGATTTGTAATGTCGTATGGCCTTCAAGCTTGTGCTCTGGTCGCTTCGTTTGTGTATAGCAAACTAGCTTTTTTCTTTCTTTTACATCGTCACATTGTTCCGCAAAGTAAATATGCTCCATTTCCACAAACAACAGTTTACGCTTTATTGTAAGTATCGCTTCTCCTCCTTAGATCGCTATCTGCATTTTCGATTGTTCACGTTCTTTATTGTATTTTCCAGCCCTACTTATTTAGAACTTAAATGCGGAGCAATAAATTCGTCTATCTTCAAGTTCTATCCGTCAGTTACAGCTTTCTATCCATCAATTCTCTTATTCTATCCATCAGTTGCGGCTTTCTATCCGTCAGTTACAGCTTCTATCCATCACTTCTCTTATTCTATCCGTCAGTTGCGGCCTTCTATCCGTCACTTCTCTTATTCTATCCGTCAGTTGCGACCTTCTATCCGTCACTTCTCCTGTGCTATCCATCAGTTGCGGCTTTCTATCCGTCACTTCTCTTGTGCTATCCGTCAGTTGCGACCTTCTATCCGTCACTTCTCCTATTCTATCCGTCAGTTACAGCTTTCTATCCATCACTTCTCTTATTCTATCCGTCAGTTGCGGCCTTCTATCCGCCCCATCCACATTGCCATCGCCTCATCCAAACAAAAAAACTCACCACATCGTGTGGTGAGCTGTGATTCTATTAAACTTGATTTTTTGCCTTGAAAACACGTTCCATTTCGCGTTTTGCTTCTTTTTTGCGCATGTCGTTACGCTTATCGTAGTCTTTTTTCCCTTTACCAACGCCAATTAGGAGCTTGGCATAGCCGTCCTTAATATACATTTTTAGAGGGACAATCGTGTAGCCGTCACGCTTTACTGCACCGACTAGCTCGCCGATTTGCTTTTTATGTAGGAGCAATTTCCGGGAGCGCAGTGGGTCGTGGTTGAAACGGTTCCCTTGGTCAAATGGACTGACATGCATATTGCTAATCCATGCTTCGCCACCACTGATACGTACGTAGGAATCCTTTAATTGGACTTTGCCCGTACGAATTGATTTAATCTCTGTCCCAGTTAGGACCATACCCGCTTCAATTGTTTCTTCAATGAAGTAGTCATGCCCTGCCTTTTTGTTTTGTGCTAATACTTTTCCAGAACCTTTTGCCATATGATTCACCCTCTATTCAAAGGTGGAGCAGGTTGACCCTGCCCACTCAGGATTATAATCACACAAGCGAAATTGCCGTTTTGCGGGCACTTTCGCCTTGTGTTATTTTATCTTGCTTCGAGCACCCACCCGCGATGTTCATCATCCATTTCAAGTGAACGAGGTACTCTTCGCCTTTAGTTATCATCGTTTTGATTTTTTCTTTTTACCTTTTTTAGCGACGCCTTCGTAGAACTTTTGCTTTTGTTTTACGCCTTTTTTAGGACCTGGACTTGAGCCATCTTTGCGACGACCACGTGGATCGCGATCACTTTCGCGTCGCTCTCCAGGTTTCGATGCGTCGCTACGTTTAGATGAATCGCCACGTTTGCCTGAGTCTCCGCGTTTGCTTGAGTCTCCACGTCTTGAAGCATCACCACGTCCAGATTTATCATCCTCACGACGCCCTTTGCGGCTACTGCGTCCATCTTTGTTATCGTTATAATTTTTACGTGCATGAATAACGGTCGGTGTTGTTTTACGAGTACGTCCATATGACGTGACCATCCCGACGATTTCGAAGTCGATCGATGATTCCTCAATGATAACATTCGCTACACGTACTGTGACTTCATCGCCAATACGGAATTGACGGTTTGTACGTTCACCGATCATAATCATTTGACGATCATCGAAGCGGTAATAATCATCGGTCATATTGCTGATGTGTACGAGTCCTTCAATGGTGTTTGGTAGCTCAATGAACATCCCAAAGTTCGTAATGGAAGAAACAATGCCCTCAAACTCTTCACCGATTTTATCGGACATATATTGTGCTTTCTTCAATGCATCTGTATCGCGTTCTGCATCAACAGCACGACGTTCACGCTCAGAAGTATGGTCAGCAATTTCATCCATAGCCATGCCCCATTGTGCAACTGTCTCTCTTGACGTATCTTTATTAATTAAATACGTACGGATTAAACGATGTACCACTAAGTCCGGATAACGACGAATCGGCGAAGTGAAATGTGTATAGAAATCCGTCGATAGACCAAAGTGACCTATGCTTTCAGGATAGTATTTTGCCTGTTGCATCGAACGTAGGAGCATTGTCGAAATAACAGGCTCCTCTGGCATGCCTTCAATTGCCGATAAGACATCTTGTAATGCCTTTGGATGTACGGTATTGCCTGTACCTTTAATTAAGATACCGAAGTTCGTGACAAATTCAAAGAAGCGTTGTAGCTTTTCTGGCTTTGGATCTTCGTGTATACGATATAAGAACGGTACATTCATCCAATGGAAATGTTCGGCAACTGTTTCGTTGGCTGCCAACATGAAATCTTCAATTAATTTTTCTGCTACAGTACGTTCACGCAACTCAATATCGACTGGCCAACCATCCTCATCGACGATTACCTTCGACTCCTTAAAGTCAAAGTCGATTGCGCCACGCATTTCACGTTTATGGCGTAAAATTTTAGAAAGCTCGGCCATGTTTTTAAACATTGGCACAAGCGGTTCATAACGAGCAATAAGTGCTTCGTCCTGCTCCTCTAATATCTTGTAGACGTCTGTGTATGTCATACGTTCCGTAGTTTTAATAACACTTTGGAAAATTTCATGCGAAATCACATTACCATTTGCATCAATAATCATTTCACAGGACAGCGTTAAACGGTCTACCTGTGGATTTAATGAACAAATACCATTTGATAATCGATGTGGGATCATCGGAATAACGCGGTCTGTTAAATATACACTTGTCGCACGATCGTATGCTTCGATATCTAGTACGGAACCTTGTGTTACATAGTAGCTAACATCTGCAATATGTACACCAAGTTTGTAAGTACCGTCCACATTTTTCGTTACTGTCACCGCATCATCTAAGTCTTTTGCATCTGCTCCATCAATTGTGACAATCGTTTCATGACGTAAATCTCGGCGTCCTGCTAAATCCGCTTGTGAAATTTCATCTGGCACTCTTTGCGCAGCTGTAACCACTTCGTCTGGGAACTCAGGTGGAATGTCATGTTTATACAAAATCGATAGGATGTCCACACCTGGATCATTTTTATGCCCTAAAATTTTTGTAATAAAGCCTGTTGCTGATTTTAGATCTTCTGGCCATGTTGCAATTTCTACGACAACTTTATGCCCATCGACAGCTCCTAATGTGTCGCCCTTTGCGATGAAAATATCCATTGGTAGTTTTTTGTCGTCTAACACAACGAAGCCAAAACCTCGATTTGCTTGGAATGTACCAACAAATTTCGTTTGTCCACGTTCAACTACCTTGGTAATTGTTCCTTCACGGCGATCACCAAATGATTCCTTTAAAACACGAATAAGCACCGTATCTCCATTGATCGCACCATTTACTTCATGCGGTGGAATAAACACATCATCCATTCCTTCAAGATCAGGTGCCACAAAGCCAAATCCTTTTGCATGCCCGATAAATTTACCACGCATTAAATTCATACGCTCTGGTAAGCCATAACGATTTGAACGAGAGCGGACTACTAAACCTTGTCCTTCCAGACGCACAAGCGTTTTGACTAATTCTTTAAATTCTTCAGCATCCTCAAAGCCAAATTTGTCCTCGATTTCACCAACTGTTAATGGCTCATATTCTTCTTCACCAAAAAAATCGAGTAAACGACTTTGTAGTGAATCTTTATTTTCTGTCATACATATTCCCTCCTTCTTGTGAAAATCCTAACTCTTTATTTTAGTCTGCCCAATTTAAGCTTTCTAAAAAACAATAAATATCTTCATGTAATTGATCTTTTTCCTGGTCTAATGTAATAACATGTTTTGAGTTTTCATACCACTTGATGTGTTTTTCAAGTGACTCAGTTTGATTATATATAATGTTGGCAGATTCTGTCTCAATTACCTCATCATTTGTAGCTTGAACGACAAAAATTGGGGCATAAATCATATCGATTTCCTTACGTGTCTGCGCTATAAAGTCACGTAAATCTTGCAAAGAAGGCATTCCTTGCTCTGCAATTAAAGAAACTTCAGCATCAATTTGTGCTTCATTTTTTCCTTCAAATTTTTTATAGTCTTTTGCATATTTTAATACACCTTCGAACATAACATCGGTAGTCCGCATTGTCATGGGTGCACACATCGTAATTATGCCCTTTACAGGATGATTAAGGGCTACATTTAATGCCATTACTCCACCCAGTGAAAGTCCCGCTACAGCAATTTCTTGATAACCCGCTTCCTGTAATTGTTGATAGGCGGCTACAACATCCTGCCACCAGTCCGCTGGGCTTGTTAGGATGAGTTCCTCAGGTTCCACACCGTGACCTTTATAATGAGGTGCTAATGTAGTATACCCTTTTTTCTCTAAAAATCGTCCAAGCATACGCACATCTGCGGAGCTACCCGTAAATCCATGCAGTAATAGTACCGCACGCGATCCTGCTTGAAAGAAAAATGGCTGTGATAGTGATTTATTCATTGCAAGCTCTCCTTCATCATCAAACACCTATGTCTATTATACCCACATTCATTACGCATTTGCGTTATGCGACCGGATTTTGAATGGTGCAAGCTCCACTAACTCCTTTTCAAAATCCATGACATCCTCGGAGGGTTAACTTCACTTAACAAATTTATGTACACCCACCGGACAAGAATGACAATGACATACATCTCATCAGCGGGAGTCTTGTTCTGAAAGACTATAAAAGAAAACGCCCAACCATGCGAGGTTAGGCGATACATCTTCAACTATTAGATTTTTGTAATAGCGATTGCTAAAATAAAAAATAATACTGCTAACACAATTGTTACGCGGTGAAGAATTAAATCCATACCACGTGCTTTTTGTTTTCCAAATAGTTGTTCAGCTCCACCCGAGATGGCACCTGACAAGCCTGCACTTTTACTTGATTGAAGTAATACAACAACAACCAATGCTAATGATACGACAACTAATGATACTAATACTACTGTATGCATCTACTGCACCTCCCGAACTTTGAAACATCACAACACACCACATTATAACAAAAAAAGGGTACGATGACAATCTAAGAACGCAAAATCACAATATTTGTCTATGATTAGTAGATTTACATTACGCTACTCGCATTCTGGAATATAATGGATTTAACTGAAAAAAATAGGAGGTCCCTTGATGAAGAACAAAATATCGCTACTACTATTCCTTTGTATGATAAGCATACTTGTTGCTTGTGCAGATGATGTCGATACCACTCTAGCCGGAGAAATAGAAGTGGAAGATTTACCCGTTACTGATGAATCTACTGGAGAGCTAAAGCAACCTGAAAGTAAAGCATTATCCACAACGATTTCAACCACTGATCTTTTTTCTACCACATTATATGACGAAGATCCTGCACTGCTCCAATTCATCAAAAAAATAGAAAAGCATATTGCAAAATTTGATCAAAACTTTGAAGTAACATATACAGGTAAACTGAAGGGCGAAGATTTTGAGCAGCAACTTAATGATATGACGAGTTTACTCTCCTATGTTAACCCTTATACGGCAGGTTATTTCCTTGATTATGAGTGGACTTATTGGGAGGAAGATAAAAAATTTTCTGTTGAATTTAACATAACCTATTTAACCGATGCAAAAAAAGAAGCACAGATTGATGCGTATGTTAAAGAATTTGTGCATACATACATTTCAAATGATATGAACGATTTTGAACGAGCGAAGGCCGTGAATGATTACGTCGTTTTGCTCGCCACTTATACAGAAGACGGCGCTACAGAAGGTCAGACCGTTTATGAGCTCATTCAAGATGGCACTGGCGTTTGTCAAGCTTACGCATTATTAGCATATCGTTTATTTTTGGCAGCTGGTCTTGAAGCTGACTACGTATATGGCTATAGCGACGACGAATTACATGCCTGGAATTTAGTGAACGTCGATGGTGATTGGTACCATGTCGATACAACATGGAATGACGTTGATGCAAGTGAACCTTATACAGTTTCCTACGAATACTTTTTATTAAATGATGAAAAACTAAGGTCAGATCATCTTTGGCAAACTGAAAATTATCATGCTGCAACAAGTGATGCTTATGCTTTTATGCATGATATGTGGTATGCCGATACAGTAAATAACGTGATTTACTATAACGGTATTCAGGATGGCAAAGTTTATAAGTATGATTTAACAACGAGTGTCCATCAGCAAATTACAGAAACTTCTTGTTACTATTTAGCTGTCCATCATGATGCTATCTATTGTAGTGATTATGATAATGGAGGCTATTTAACAAAAATTCTTTCGAGTGATGGCAGTGAAGAAGTTTTGCTTGAACAGGAAGTACTTAATTTGCACACGAAAAATGATGTACTTTACTATGAAACAATAGATGGTGAGGTTATGGAACAAGGACTTTGATATGGAATCCTTTCTATTTAATAGCTATACTCTTTAACAAAATTACCATAATCTATTAACAAATATGTAATTATCTCTTCACATTACTCCTTTACAATTAACAATGAATTCACCTAAAAGGAGGCAAATTATGAAATACTCAAAAAAATGGGGCTCATTGTTTTTAGCAAGTGCTATTACCTTATCATCGCTTAGCATTACACAACCAGCAGTACAAGCAGCAGAGGTGAAGAAACCAACTAACGTTATTATGCTGGTGATGGATGGTAGTAGTAATAATGCCATCACTCTTTCCCGTTGGTATAAAGGTGAAGCCTTGGCAATGGACGAAATTTTAACGGGTGCTATGCGTACGTACTCAGCTGAATCAGCTATCACGGACTCAGCTCCTGCCGCAACGGCGTTAGCAACTGGACATAAATCCAATGATAAATATGTCGGTGTTTTACCATCTGTCATTAACTCTCCAGGGCTAGAACAGATTGCAAAAGAAGACGGCTTTAAACCTGTAGCCAATGTTTTAGAAGGAGCGAAGCAGCAGGGTAAATCAACTGGCTTAATTTCCACATCTGAAATTCAGCATGCAACACCAGCAGGCTTTTCTGCTCATGTTAACAATAGAAGTCAATACGGTGACATAGCTGAGCAACAGGTTTATCAAAACATTGATGTCGTATTAGGTGGAGGCTTAGAATCGCTCTCACCTGGAACGACTAAGAATGCTCGTAAAGATGGCGAAAATTTAGTGAACGTCTTACAAGAGAAGAATTACGCGATTGTTAAAACACGTGACGAGCTACTAAATAGCCATTCAGCTAAAATTTGGGGCAGCTTTGCACCAAGTGCTCTTGCTTATGATTTAGACCGCGCGAAAACAAGAGCCTCTGAGCCAACTCTTGCTGAAATGACAAACAAAGCAATAGATACGCTAAAAAAAGATGAGGACGGCTTCTTCTTATTTGTAGAAGGTAGTAAGGTAGACTGGGCAGCACATGCCAACGATACGATTGGCATGATTAGTGATATTTTATCGTTCGATGATGCTGTAAAAGAAGCAATTGACTTCGCTAAAGAAGATGGGAACACAATGGTCATCGCCGTAACAGACCACGGGAATAGCGGGATTACGATGGGCAATGCCAATACAACAAATACGTATTCAAGCATCCCTGTCTCTGCCTATATTGAGCCATTGAAAAAAGCAACGATGACAATTGAAGGTGCGCTTAGTCAATTAAAAGAAGACAAATCAAATCTGATAGAAGTCGCTGCATTATACGGTTTAGACAATTTAACAGAGGACGAGCTTTCAACGTTAAAATCAGCTAAAGACTTAAGCAGTGAAATGGTAAAAATGCTCGCTAACCGTGCAAACATCGGCTTTACAACTGGTGGACATACGGGCGAAGATGTATTCTTATACTCATTCGGTCCGTCAAAAGTGACTGGTCTAGTAGAAAATACTGATTTAGCTCATGCAATGGCTCAGTTTATGGACTTTGATTTAGCTAAGCTTACGGACAAGTTATATACACCTGCAACAAAAGAATTAACAGCAAAAGGCTTCACAACAAAAATTGACCTAGCTGATAAGGAAAACCCAAAATTTATTGCTAAAAAAGACGATATGACCGTAACCATTCCAGTTAACAAGAATATAGTGATTTATGATCAAATTTCAGCGAGTGGCGAAGTAACTTCAAAAACGCAAACTTTTGATACAATCAATGTTTACAATGGCTCAGAGTTCTACGTGTCAGAAAAAGTATTAACTACGATAAAGTGAAACTTCAATCCGTGGGGATTTTCTTCATCCCCACGGATTGTTAGTTGCACCAATCGGGCTTTTACGGTCAGTTGATTGACCACCGCGGGTATCTTACTGACCGTTAATGCGGGATAAAGTGAAGCTTCAATCAGTGTCCCACGGATTGTTAGTTGCACCAATCGGGCTTTTACGGTCAGTTGATTGACCACCGCGGGCATCTTACTGACCGTTAATGCCGGACAAATAAAAAATCATGCGCTATCATAAGTTGAGATAATCAACCGATGATAGCGCATTCTTTCTTCCCCATCTCATTGTCTTTCGTCGGATTTTCGTATAAAATGTAGCATAATATTTTCCCGAAAAAAACCCCTCATTCTCCTTCCTATCTATCTACTTCCAATGAACCTTAATTTAATCTTAATTTAATCTTATTATTTTATGAATTCGCTATTAATTAGCAACATTTTTCTACACATACCGTCAAAACAGTGTTAAAAAATAAATATACAAAAATAACTTGAAACCATAACAGGTAATCTAGTATATTTACACAAGTTGTTATAACTTACATTTATTAAAAATTGGAGGTGGATAGATGCAATCCATCAAAAAAAATGAGCATCTACGTTTTATCGGTTTGACACTGTTTTATTTCATCATCTTGGTATTGCTGTTTCTAATTCATGGCTTCCATGATATGAACGCTGGTCCATTTATATATACGGAATTTTAGAAAAAGGAGATTTTAATATGTTAAGTGTATTAGCCGCCATTCAAGATGTGGCCCTACAAAATCCTAATCATCCAGCTTACGAAACCAATAACGAGTCAATAACATATGGTGAACTTTGGGATTACTCGGATTGTTTAGCACATCATTTAATGGCTCTAGAAATAAAAAGACAACAACCTATTATTGTTTACGGACATATGTCCCCTTTACAGCTTGTTGCTTTTTTAGGCACTGTTAAATCAGGGCATCCTTATGTACCCGTCGATTCATCTACACCCGCGGAGCGCCTTCAAATCATTATAGAAGCATCTGAAGCTTGCCTGCTACTTACTACAGAGGAATTAAGTACGCCCCTATCAATTCCTGTAGCGGCTGTAAGCGACTTGTTGGCACAAAAAACAAACACGCTAACTCAGCCTACCACTTGGGTAAAAGATCAGGAAATTCATTACATCATTTACACATCAGGCTCTACAGGTAAGCCAAAAGGTGTCCAAATTACTGCACATAATTTAGCTCATTTTGTAGCTTGGATGAATGAGCACTTCCCTTTACAACAATCAGGTGTATTTCTAAATCAAGCGCCTTACTCTTTTGATCTGTCTGTGATGGATTTATATCCTGCATTAGTTGGAGGACACACGCTTTACGCCATTACGCATAATCAAATTTCAAATCCAAAATCATTATTCGATGATTTAGCGGGCTCTGGTATAGGTGTTTGGACTTCTACCCCGTCCTTTGCCAAAATGTGTTTGATGAATAAGGATTGGCATCAGGGATTAATGCCAGCTTTAAATACATTCTTGTTCTGTGGCGAGGTTTTACCTAAAACAGTCGTAAAAGAGTTAATGCTACGCTTCCCGCAAGCATCTATCTTCAATTTATATGGACCGACTGAAACAACAGTTGCAGTCTCATACGTTGAAGTAACAAAAGAACTTCTGCAACGATTTGAACAGTTACCGATTGCTCCTATGTCTGAGCCTAATTTATCTTTACACGAAAATGGTGAGATTATCATATCGGGGCCAACTGTGAGTGCAGGCTATCTTGGAGCACCCGAATTAACATCAAAGGCATTCCCTTCAATAGAGGGCTCTCGTGTTTATAAAACGGGGGATATTGGCTATGAAAAGGATGGTTACTTATTCTTTGCAGGCCGAAAAGATTTTCAGGTGAAATTGCATGGCTATCGATTAGAAATTGAAGAAATTGAAAAACAGGTTGGTGATTTATCGCCTGTTAATGGTTGTGTGGTCGTACCTATTTTAAAAAGTGATGAAATCGTCTCTCTAAGTGCTTATATCGTTCTCCGCGAACCGCTTCAAGAGTCAGCATTCCAGATGACGAAACAGCTTAAATCATTATTATCGGATCGTTTACCATCCTATATGATCCCAAAAAAATTCATATACATTGACACATTACCCTTAAATACAAACGGTAAGGTTGATCGTAAAGGATTGGCGGTTATGGAGAAAGTATGACGCCCTATGGAAATATAGTTTTTTTCATTCTAATTAGCTTTTTGCTAATGCCTACCATTCTGTTAGGATTAAGCGGAAAATCAGCCAAACGCTATAATATTTTTATTTCAATAATCATTTTAGCCATTATTTTTGGTCATTCAATCAATGGTACTGTATCACTTGTACTCTTCACATTATTTCAGTTAGTACTGATCATCACTTACCAAAAGTATCGATTGCAAAAAAACAGCGGTGTTGTCTTTGTCATAGCCGTAGTACTTTCTATTTTCCCACTGGTACTTGTGAAGGTGCTACCAATACTGGGGCTTCATCATTTATTCGGCTTTCTTGGCGTGTCTTACATTACCTTTAAAGCTGTGCAAATGATTTTAGAAACACGTGATGGCCTGATAAAAGACAAAATTTCTATGGTGGAACTTGCATACTTCTTATTGTTCTTTCCAACAGTATCATCTGGTCCAATTGATCGCTGGCGACGCTTTTATAAAGATATGCAAACAATGCCTTCTGCTAATGACTATCAAAAGCTACTGTTAAGTGGCATTAATTATATATTTGTAGGTTTTCTATATAAATTTATTTTAGCTTACCTCATTTATAATTATACGCTTATCTATTTACCCAACCATACGTATAACTATTTGACACCTTTTCAAGGACATATAGCGTATATGTATATGTATAGTTTTTATTTATTTTTCGATTTTGCAGGTTACAGTGCATTTGCTGTTGGTGTCAGCCGCATTATGGGCATTCAAACACCTATTAACTTTAACCGACCATTTACAAGTCGTAATATTAAAGATTTTTGGAATCGCTGGCATATGAGCCTTTCCTTCTGGTTTAGGGATTATGTCTATATGCGCTTTGTACTGTGGATGACGAAAAAAAAATGGATACAAAACAAGTACATCGTTTCATATATCGGCTTCTTTTTATTGTTCTTTTTAATGGGTATTTGGCACGGACTAGAATGGCACTATGTCGTGTACGGACTCTATCATGCCCTGTTAATTATTAGCTTCGATAAATTTGAACGCTGGAACAAAAAACATAAGCGCTGGCCGAAAAATAAATGGACACATGCAATTGGCGTATTTATCACGTTTAATGCGGTTTGTTTTGGTTTCTATATTTTTTCAGGTCAATTATTTTAAACACTAAAGGAGAATTATTAAAATGGAAAAACAACAAATACTAGAAATGCTCGTAGACTTATGTGAGGATGATGTAGTGTTAGAAAACCCTGACATTGATTTATTTGAAGAAGGGCTTCTTGATTCTTTTGGTACTATCAATCTATTAGTAGAAATTGAAAATCGCTTTGATATCTCTGTGCCAATCACAGATTTTGATCGTGAGGAATGGAACACGCCAAATCGTATTGCGGCGAAATTAGCTGAAAGACAATGATAAAAAAGGGTTTCTTATCACTTTTAGTAGCGTTTGTTCTATTTGCTGCCTTTGTTTTCTTCCCTAATTCTTGGATAAAGGCATGGATTTCAGATGCACGAATAGAGCAAGCGAAGACCAGTATGGCCCCCCTGATGTTTCAAGGCATGTATTTACAGGAGCGCATGTTACAAGCGTCTAATTCCATGCCATTATATGGCTCTTCGGAGTTAAATCGTTTTGATCCCTTTCATCCCTATAATTACGTGCGCGCTACGGATGCCCCATATTCCACATTTATGATTGGACGTGGAGGTATGCAATCCATTACACATTTTTTAAATTTTGCTACGCAAGAGAAAAATTTAAAGGATAAAAAAATCGTGTTTATCATTTCGCCACAATGGTTTACGGAAAAAGGGATGAGTGAGCTTCAATTCTCGCCTAACTATTCCATGCTACATGCCTATGATTTAGCATTTAACAAGGAAATTGATGCCACACTTCGAAATGATGCCATGGAGCGTTTACTACAATTCGATACGGTAAAGCGTGATCATCTTTTACAAGCGATGTACCAATATAAAATGTCTGATGGTAAGGAAAAACCAATTGTTGGACGTTTTGCAATGATGGCAGGACGTGTGCAAAAGGCTTTACTAGAAAAAAAGGATTTATATTACTCCCTTTTCTCTAGTAAGTCCCATAATTTAAAAAGTAATGACAAACTGATTACGAATCAAACATTTGAAGAGCAACTACAACATGCAGAGGCATATGGAGAGAAACGTGTATCCAATGAATTAATGATTGAAAATAAGTTTTACAAGCGACTTGAGCATTCTAACCTTAAAAAGTTAGAAGGCTTCCGTAAACATGAAGACTATACAGAATCACCTGAATATAAGGACTTTCAGTTGGTCATCGATGTGTTGAAAGATGCAGGTGCAAAGCCTCTGTTTGTATCTATTCCAGTCAATGGTCGCTGGTATGATTACGGACACTATCCACAAGATCGTCGTCAGGAATATTATAAAAAAATGGAGCAGGTTTTAACAGCGGCTGATGTACCTTATGTCGATTTCACTGACCATGAGTATGATCCATATTTTATTATGGATACGATTCATATTGCGTGGAAGGGCTGGGTATATCTAGATCAGGAACTAGACAAATATTGGCAACAATCTTAAACACAAACAGGGTCAGTCCTAAGTGATTTTTTATCACATAGGACTGACCCTTTCTTGTACAAATGAATGTGCCTCTTTATCTTTAGCGTAATACGGCTTTCACATAATGCGCCATTTGCCCACTGACATCACATAAGAGCTTGTGTATTACTTGTGTAAGACCTTATACGCTAAAAAAATTGCCTCAAAAGCATTGATATACTTTTGAGACAATTTATTTCGTGAATTTGCTCGACAATCGATATTACCGAGCAATTGTGTATTCACCTATACTTAAAGTTATTTTAAATTATAGAAAGAATTTAAACCAAGATACTCTGCTGTTACACCAAGTTGATCTTCGATGCGAAGAAGCTGGTTGTATTTAGCTACACGGTCTGTACGAGATGGAGCACCTGTTTTAATTTGACCAGCATTTGTTGCCACTGCGATATCAGCAATTGTAGCATCTTCAGATTCACCTGAACGGTGAGAGATAACAGCTGTATAACCAGCACGTTTTGCCATTTCAATTGCTTCAAATGTTTCTGTTAATGTACCGATTTGGTTTACCTTAATTAGGATGGCATTCCCTACACCTTGCTCAATACCAGCAGCTAATTTTTTTGTATTTGTTACGAATAGGTCATCACCTACTAATTGTACGCGAGAGCCAATACGATCTGTTAATAACTTATGACCAGCCCAGTCATTTTCGTCTAAGCCGTCTTCGATAGAGATAATTGGATACTTAGCAGTTAACTCATCGTACCAATCAACCATTTCCTCAGAAGTTTTCACAACGCCTTCACCATCTAAGTGGTATTTGCCATCTTCTTTGTTGAATAATTCAGATGAAGCAACATCCATTGCAAGTTTCACTTCTTCACCTGCTTTATAGCCAGCTTTTTCGATTGCTTCAAGAATTACTGTAATGGCTTCCTCGTTTGAACCAAGGTTTGGTGCAAAACCGCCTTCATCACCGACAGCTGTATTGTAGCCTTTGTCTTTTAATACGGCTTTTAAGTTATGGAAAATTTCAGCGCCCATGCGTAGTGCATGACGGAAACTTTCAGCGCCTACAGGCATTACCATGAATTCTTGAATATCTACGTTGTTGTCAGCGTGAGCGCCTCCATTTATGATGTTCATCATTGGAACTGGTAATTGTTTTGAGTTGAACCCACCAAGATATTGATAAAGAGGTACATCTAAATAATCTGCCGCAGCATGTGCAACTGCCATTGAAACGCCTAAAATTGCGTTAGCGCCTAGCTTTCCTTTGTTTTCTGTGCCATCAAGCTCGATTAAAGCTTTGTCGATCACAACTTGGTCAAGAACTGAGAAGTTACCTTCTAATTCTTGTGCAATTATTGTGTTTACATTTTCAACTGCTTTTAATACACCTTTGCCTAGGTAACGTGAGTTGTCACCGTCGCGTAATTCTACTGCTTCGTATTCACCTGTAGATGCACCTGATGGCACGATTGCACGGCCGAAAGCGCCTGATTCCGTAAATACTTCTACTTCTACTGTTGGGTTCCCACGTGAGTCTAATACTTCGCGCGCATAAACTTGTGTAATAAATGGCATAATTAATTCTCCTCTTTTTCAATTAATGATTTACCTGTCATTTCAATAGGTTGTGACACCTCTAATAATTCTAACATGGTTGGCGCCAAATCGGCTAAAATGCCACCATTTCTTAACAATAAATTTGGCTTTGTCACAGTCACTGGAACAGGGTTTGTTGTATGAGCTGTCATCGGCTGTCCTTCTAAAGTCATCACTTCATCAGAATTACCATGGTCAGCTGTAATAATAGCTGCGCCTCCTTTTGCAAGCAGGGCATCTACTACTTTACCTAGACATTCATCTACTGCTTCGATTGCTTTAATTGTTGGTTCTAACATCCCACTATGCCCAACCATATCTGGGTTAGCAAAATTTAATAGAATACCATCGAATTTATCAGCTGCAATCTCTGCAAGTAATGCTTCTGTTACTTCATAAGCACTCATTTCAGGTTTTAGATCATATGTCGCTACTTTCGGAGAAGCAATCAAAATACGTTCTTCGCCAGCGAATTTGTCCTCACGTCCACCACTCATAAAGAATGTAACATGTGGATACTTTTCAGTTTCTGCAATACGAAGCTGCGTTTTGCCATTAGAGGCTAGCACTTCCCCAATCGTATTTTTTAAGTTGTCATTTTCATAAGCAACTTGTGCATTCACTTCATCGCTATAATGAGTGAAAGATACCAATTTTAAATTTTTCGGATGTTTTGTCGATAAAGCGAAGCCATCGAAATCACTATTCGTAAACACTTTAGACAATTGAATCGCTCGGTCAGGACGGAAATTGAAGAAAATAACAGCGTCATTATCACCAATTGTGGCCACCGCTTCTCCATGCTCTTGAACACTAAAAGGTATAACAAATTCATCTGTTACCTCGCGTTCATAGGATTCTGTTACGCCACCTTTTGCACTCTCTGCTGATTGACCAACGCCATCCACTAATACGTTGTAAGTAAGTGCTACACGGTCCCAACGTTTGTCGCGATCCATTGCATAGTAACGTCCATGAATCGAGGCAAATTGACCAATGCCGATTTCAGTCATTTGCTTTTCTGTTTCTTCGATATAGGAGATGGCTGTTGTTGGACCAACATCACGACCATCTAAGAAACCATGAACTAACACATCCTCTAAACCTTGCTCTTTCGCCAATTTCAATAAGGCAAATAGATGCTGATAATGGCTGTGTACCCCACCATCTGATAGCAAGCCCATGAGATGTAGTTTCGAGTGATGTGCTTTGGCATGTGCCACCGCATCTAAAAACGCTTGGTTCGTAAAGAAATCACCTTCACGAATTGATTTATTTAGACGTGTTAAACTTTGGTACACAATACGGCCAGCCCCGATATTTAAGTGTCCAACTTCAGAATTCCCCATTTGACCTTCTGGTAACCCTACTGCTTCACCAGACGCGGTTAATGTTGCATGTGGGAACTGGTTCCAATAACGATCAAAATTTGGTTTTTTTGCTTGGGCCACTGCATTTCCGAATGTTTCATCACGAAATGCAAAGCCATCTAAAATAATTAATGCTACTGGCTTTTTAGGCATTTGCTGCCGCCTCCAATAATTTCAAATATGAATCTGGTTGTAAGCTCGCGCCACCAACTAGAGCACCATCGATATGTTCTTTCGTTAATAATTCTTTAATATTCTCAGGTTTCACACTACCGCCGTATTGAATGCGCACTGCCTCTGCTGTTTCAACGTCATAAAGTTCTTTCACAACTGCACGAATCGCTCCACATACTTGGTTGGCATCGTCCGCTGTTGCTGTTTTGCCTGTACCAATTGCCCAAATAGGTTCATAGGCGATGACCATATGCTCTACTTCTTGTGCAGAAAAACCGGCAAGTGCTGCTGTAATTTGACCAGCTACCTTTTGTTCTGTGATACCTGCCTCTCGTTCCTCAAGCGTTTCACCACAACATATAATTGGAACAATGCTATGCGTAAGAGCTGCTACGACTTTTTTATTGATCGCTTCATCTGTTTCATTATAAAATTCACGTCGTTCAGAGTGTCCTAAAATCACATAGTCTACTTCAACACTGGCAAGTTGCACTGGGCTAATTTCCCCGGTAAATGCACCTTCGTTTTCGTAATGCATCGTTTGTGCACCGATTGCTAGCTCTGATTCACTAGCTACCTGTACAAGTGTTGGCAAAAATAGCGCCGGTGCGCAAATAACAGCATCTACTTTGTCATTTGAAGGAAGTTTGTCCTGTACGGCATCGACAAACTGTATCGCCTCATCAAATGTTTTATACATTTTCCAGTTTCCTGCAATAATTGGTTTACGCATCGTTGGTGTCCCCTATCTTTTATTTTTCCCGCATTAACGGGTATTCAGTTTATGTGAAATCCTCACCGATTAAAATGCCACTTTATCACTTAAGGCAACAATACCAGGAAGTTCTTTACCTTCCATTAATTCAAGTGAAGCACCGCCACCAGTTGAAATATGATCCATGTTGTTTGCTACTTCAAATTTTTCCACAGCCGCAGCAGAATCACCGCCACCGATGACTGTATAGCCATCTGTTGTTGCCATTGCCTGTGCGACAGTTTTTGTACCATTCGCAAATTTGTCCATTTCAAAGACACCCATAGGGCCATTCCAGATGATTAACTTAGAATTTTTGATAACCTCAGCGTAGTTTTCAGCTGTTTTTGGACCTATATCTAGACCCATCCAATCTGATGAAATCGCATTTACATCTACAATCTGCGTATCAGCATCTTTTGAAAATTCGTTTGCTACTACTGCATCAATCGGCATATGTAATTGCACGCCTTTTGCGTTCGCTTTTTCAATGAAAGATTTTGCTAACTCAACTTTATCTTCTTCTAATAGAGACTTACCGATATCATGTCCCTGTGCTTTGATGAAAGTGAATGACAGACCACCACCGATAATTAAGTGATCTACCTTTTCTAATAAGCTTTCTATCACACCAATTTTATCTTTTACTTTGGCACCACCAATAATCGCTGTAAATGGACGTTCTGGATTAGATAATGCTTTACCAAGAACCTCTAATTCCTTTTCCATTAAGAAGCCGGATACAGCTGGTATATGCTTCGCAATTCCTTCTGTTGAAGCGTGTGCACGGTGTGCCGCTCCAAAGGCATCATTCACATAAATGTCCGCCACACTTGCAAATTGTTCTGCTAGTGCAGGATCATTTTTCTCTTCACCTGCGTGGAAGCGAACGTTTTCAAGTAGTATGATATCGCCATTTTGCATGTTCGCAACTGCTGCTTCTACTACTTCACCAATGGACTCATCTAATTTTGCAATTGGCTTGCCCATCAACATAGCTAGGCGAATACCCACTGCAGTTAAACGCATATCTTCCTTTACTTCACCTTTTGGACGACCTAAATGAGACGCTAAAATTACTTTAGCACCTTGCTCTACTAAGTACTCAATTGTTGGAATAGCTGCACGAATACGTGTTTCGTCTGTAATAGCACCTTCAGCCATTGGTACATTAAAATCCACACGTACGAAAACGCGCTTCCCTTTTACATCGATATCTTTCATTGTTTTCTTATTTAACATGAAGAAACCCCCTTCAAAGTTTTTTGGCTCGTGTGTCATGTGCTTCACCCATCTTGGTTCTGCACACTTTCTACTTACCCTTATTTTTGAAAATTAACTTTTACTAAATAGTAGCAAAAGTTACGTAGTATGTCTTATAAATGCTGTATTATTTTTTTATCTAAAAAAGGAGTAAGGGTAAACGTCCCCTACTCCCATTTCCCTTGTATATTATATCTTTTAGATATTATAAAGGCTATACTTTTTATGCGTAAAAAGCGGTATTATGTCACACTTTTTACTTCAAATTGCTAATTATGACACTTATTTATGATTTAAACCTTGTTCTGCAATATATAACGCTAAGTCCATTAAGCGAGTAGAGTAACCAATTTCGTTATCATACCACGCAAGAACCTTAACCATACTATTTTCTAATACCATCGTAGAAAGACCGTCAACAGTTGAAGAATTATGGTTACCATTATAGTCAATTGATACGAGTGGTAACTCATTATAGCCTAAAATATTTTTCAGCTCATTTTCAGAAGCTTCTTTTAAAGCAGCGTTGATAGCATCTTTTGTAACTTCTGCTTTTAATTCTACTACTAAATCCACACACGAAACATTCGGTGTAGGTACACGCATAGAGAAGCCATCTAATTTACCTTTTAACTGTGGTAATACTTTAGAAACTGCTACAGCTGCTCCGGTAGTTGTTGGAATCATTGATACAGCTCCTGCACGTGCTCGACGAGGATCAGAGTGCGGGAAGTCTAAAATACGTTGGTCATTTGTGTATGAGTGAATTGTTGTCATCATACCACGCTCAATACCAAACTTTTCATCCAATATTTTGGCTACAGGTGCGAGACAGTTTGTTGTACAAGAAGCATTAGAAATGACATCATCTGTTTTTGGATTGTAATCCTGGTGGTTTACACCCATTACAAATGTTGGCATGTCACCTTTCGCTGGTGCTGAAAGGATCGCTTTTTTTGCACCTGCTTCAATATGCTTACCTACTTCTTCCATTGAGCGGAATTTACCTGTACACTCAAGCACCACATCAACACCAAGTTCGCCCCAAGGCAATTGGACAGGATCCTTCTCAGCAAATACTTTAACTTTTTTACCATTTACTACGAAAGAATCGCCTTCTGCATGCACTTCAGCATCATAGACACCGTGTACAGAATCATATGTTAATAAATGCGCGAGCTGACCAGCATCTGTTAAATCATTTACTGCAACTACTTCAAATTCTTCATGCTTCATTGCTTCACGAAATACTAAACGACCAATACGTCCAAATCCATTAATTGCTAATTTTAATACCATTGTTAATTCCTCCAATAATGTTTGTATTTATGTTTACAGATAACGTTCAGCAATTGCTTTTGCTGCCGCTTCATCCGTTATAAAAATAGTCTGCTTCGGCGCTACCTTAAAATAAGAAAGCATCGCGTTCACTTTTTGTTTACCTGCAGCAACCGCAATTATGCGCTGACATTTCTCTACTTGTTCCAGCTGAATACCAATCGTGCGAATTCGATGCACAATTTCTCCTTCAGCATTAAAGTAATAGCCAAACGCTTCACTGACAGCTCCTTTTTCCTCGAGAATTCGTAAATCCTCCGGCGACGAATTACGGCGAATAGCCATTTCCTCCGCAGAGCCGATACCATGGATCACACAGTCAGCCTGATCATAATAAGCCATCATTTCAATAACCATTGGCTCTTTAAGCATCGCTTGATATGCTTGCTCACTTAAATGTTCCGGTAAAAACAAAGTTCGATGCTGGGCATTCATCTGCATCGCAAATGTTGCGACAAGTGTATTGGCTTGCATTTGCATTTCATGCCCAATCCCCCCACGTGCTGCAACAAATGTTATGTCCTGCTGGGCATCTATTGGTTGTAAAAATTGCGCAAGCGAAGCCACCGATTTGCCACCTGTGACAGCGACAACACGTTCACCAATAATGGTTGATAGGAATTGCTGAGCGGCCTCCTTACCAAGCAATGTTAATACCGTTTCATCGTCCTTATAATCACCTGGTACAACGATCACATGTTGCAATCCAAATCGTTTTTCGAGCGATTTAGCAAGCTGCGTAAGACCAGACCATTCGTAAACTAATGCGCGTAGCTGTTCAATAACTGCTATGCCATCACTCGTACATACCATACCCGACTTTTGAGTATCTAATAACCCTTGCTCACGTAAAATATCCGTTTCTTTTCGTATTTCACGCTCTGTCACTTTCAGTGATTCTGCAAGTGTACGTCGTCCAATGGGTTGCATTAGCTGAATCGATTGCAAGATGCGATATCTTGATTGAAGAAGCGGATACATTTCCGGAAGTAGTCTTTGTTGTGCCTCAGGTATGGTTAACATACGCATCTACTACCTTTCAATTATAATGGGACTGTTTTTATCCCACTATATAAAATTGTGTCCCACTTGTGATTTTATTATAATATGGATTTTAAAAAAGGGCAAGTAAATAATGGTATACCATTATTTATTGCCTTAGCAGAAAGGTGCAAATTATAATACAGCGTTTTTTATGGTTCTAACATTTTAAGAGCTGTAAATCATTATTAAGCTGTACGATATTGCTTATTCCTATGCATCAATCTGTTTTTTGCTCGTTCTCATCCTTCCACTTGAGATGGGCGTCTTGTACCTGACGCTTCGCTTTCGGAACAGATAAATTACTGACCGTTCATGCGGGAAAAAAAATCCCGTAACCTTCAAGTACGGTTACGAGATTCTGGTTTTATTAATTTGTAAAAGATAATACAGCGTTTTTCTTAAATCCTGCTAAAGCTTTTGTAGCCTCATTTTTGTTAGTGTATTCAAAAATACGAATATCCTTTTTCTCAAATACTGTAATAACCCACATTGTAAAATCTCCCTTCAAATTGTTTTTGTAATATAACAAACACTATAATGTGATATTTTCATATAAACTGTCTTATAACAACTTCTTGCTGATTCCTATTCTACTCCGATTTTTTAAAAAATAAAGCTTTATGTGAAGGTCTTCACAAACTGTTCATATTCAAAACGCTTTCATTGAACAAATTGTGAAAACTGCTATTTTGTGAGCATAAATAATAAAACACTCAGTTAAAAGATTGCTCCTCTAAACTGAGTGTTTATCGTTTACTTAATATTTTTCTTCATTAAATGGGCGATTTGTTGCTCGTTTGATTGCTCTATTTCTTCTAGCTGCTTAATGACTAATTGTTGGCGTTCCATTGAATGATTTTGACTTAATTTCTTTTTCCCTTCCATATGTGAAATCTTTACTTTAAAACCTTGAACCCCATTATTTAGATTTGTTATAAGTTTTGAGTTCACTTCAGCCAAGCGATACGGGCTATCGTTCCCTTCGTATTTTGCAATCATCTTGTTAAAGGACTTGACTAATTCCTCTTCATTTTCCATAAGCTCAATTTCTCCGTAAACATGTACCGCTACATAGTTCCATGTAGGGACAGCTTGATTTGTTTCATACCATGACGGAGATATGTAGCAATGAGGACCTTGGAAGACCGCTAAAACATCTTGCTGCTCGATGTTCTTCCATTGCGGATTGCCTTTTGCAAAATGGCCAATCAAACAATCCTGCGTTTCATTGAACAATAAAGGAAGATGAGTCGCATATGGCATGCCTTCATAAGTAGAAAACAATGTAGCAAAACTGTTCGTTTGTATCACCTCGATCATCTCAGCTCTATCTTTTATTTTAAATGCCGCTGGTATATACATGAGCAGAGCCCCTTCCTTATTATCATTTAGTATAAAATTTGAGTTATAAAAGCCCTTCAGTGAGGGTTGCATAATCTAAATTGCCATATTGTATTATATGGCCATCCTTTTCTACTACAGGAATCATCAGCATATATTTTTCATGGATCATTTCGTCCGTTTCGATGTCGATAATTTCTATATTAAATGCTATATCTTCTTGTACAAGCTTCAAAGTACGTAAGCCTTCTACACATAGTTCACAATTAGATCGACTAAAAAATTTCACGTTCATTCACTCCCCACCTCCTAAGGCTATTATAAAGTGAAACTTCAATCAGTGGGGGTTTTCTTCATCCCCACATTAAATAGAGGAACACAAGCTAAAACCTTCACATCCTGTGAAAAAGCTTGTGTGACCAACATCCTGTTGCTGCCGCTTCGCTTTCGCACATAAAACATCCTGTCGCTGCCGCTGCGCTTTCGCACATAAAACATTTGTTGCCCCGAACCAATCGGGCTTTTACGGTCAGTTGATCGCCCACTTAGCTAACTCGTTTTCATCCTTCCACTTGAGGTGGGCGGCTTGTACCTGACGCTTCGCTTTCGGAACAGATAAATTACTGACCGTTCATGCGGGATAAAACGCCATCATCTATTCTGTACTTGCTACCAAAAAAGACTGTGCAAGAAAATTACTTCCCGCACAGTCTAGCTATTGTTATTTTAAATGACTATCTAAGAATTTAACCATTGCATTATAGAATTCAATGCGATTTTCTTCGTTGTGGAAACCATGTCCTTCATTTTCCTTCAACATGTACTCCACATCGACGCCTCTTTCACGTAACGCTTTAACGATTTGATCAGACTCTGCCTGATTTACACGTGGGTCATTAGCCCCTTGAGCTACAAATAAAGGTGTTTTAATTTTATCAACGTGGAACACTGGTGAAGCTTCTGTTAATAACTCTTTATCTTTTTCAGGATGCCCAACTCGCTCATAGAACATGTTACGCATTGTTTCCCAATATGGTGGAATTGTATCTAACAATGTGAAGATATTTGATACACCTACATAGTCAACTGCGGCTGCATATAAATCAGGTGTCTTCGTAATACCTGCTAATGTTGCATAACCACCGAATGATGCACCGTATATACCGACACGCTCAGGATCTGCTATACCTTGATCAATAGCCCATTGTACGCCATCTGTAATATCGTCTTGAATTTTCAGACCCCATTGCTTATTACCAGCATCTAGGAATTCTTTACCATAACCTGTAGAAGAGCGGAAATTCACTTGTAGTACCGCGTAGCCACGGTTTGCAAGTAACTGAACTTCTGGGTTAAAGCCCCATACATCACGTGCCCATGGACCTCCATGTGGATTCACGATAAGTGGTAGGTTTTTAGCATCTTTGTTTTTCGGTAATGTTAAATAACCGTTAATAGTTAGTCCATCTCGGCTTTTATATGAAATAGGGTGCATTTCTGCTAACTCTTCTGGGTTTAACCACAGGCTCAAAGTTGCCAGCTCTGTTAATTCATCTGTTGTTGAATCGTAGTAATAATATTTACCGTACACAGTGTCACTTGACACACTGACAATGAATTTTGTCATTTCTTTATTGTAATCGTTGATGCCTAATTCGCTTTCTTCAACATTTAATTTAGTTTGTATCTTACGGAATAGTTCCTCAAAGCTTTTATCGAAGAATTGATAATGCGGTTTATCTGTTAAATAAGCGCCATATAGTAATTTATCCTGCTCAGCACTATACAATACCCCCGCTACATCTACCTCTGCGTTAGACATAATGACTTCTTCCTTGCCTTCTAAATCATATTTTACGAATTCTACTTTGTCTCTTCCTTTATTAGTAGTTGCGTAAATATGCTTATTATCTTTAGAGAATGCAAGTGGTGTTACTTCATCTCCTGCTGCCATTTCAATAAATGGTTTGAATTCATCTTTTTCTGTCTCACGATATAAAACAGTACCCTCTACACCATCTGAAGCAACAGCAATTCGAATATTGCCATCGCGATCAGCTAGCCAGCTCGCAATATTACCTGGGTTTTTAGCAACATGTTTTGTCTCGCCAGTTTTTACATTTAGTTTGTACACATCAAACACTTTTGCATCTTCTTTGTTCATCATAATTAGAATTTCATCTTTAACGCCTTGTAAATCACTTAATAATCCAACTGTTACATTTGGATATGGTGTTAAATCCTTTTCTTCATTGCCATTAAATGATGTTGAATAAATGTGGAAGTTTTCATCGCCACCTTTATCCTTTAAATATAGTAAATTATTATCTTTCCAGAAGGATCCAGCAATATCACGATCCGTTGCGCTAGATACACGTACTGGCTCGCTATCATCATTCATTTTTTTCACGAAAACATTTGAACGATTTTCCCATGCAGCGGAATAAGTAATATAATTACCGTCTGGTGAAAGTGAATAGCCAAAGCTTCCTGGATTTTTCATGAAATCTTCTACGGAAATTTCTTTCACGCCTTCATTACTAACACCGTTTTTCACATTTTTAGCATTGTTTAAAATTTTGACTGCATCTTGTTTAGAAATCGATTCACTATTTGAAAGACCGTTAAATAAACCAAGCTTATTGGCTTTTTCTTGATACTCAGCAAGTGTAGCTTCTTTTTCCTCTTTATTTAAAGCTCTTACTAAAATACGTGCTGCTTCATCACGTTTAATATGAAGACTTAAATCTTTTAATTCTTCGCCTTTTACCCACTTATCAATGGTTTGCTGACGCATTGTCTCTGAACCATGTTGGAATGTTAGAGCTGTTACCGTTAAACCTAGAAAATCCTTAGCAGATAGACTTTCCTCTTTTACTTCTACTTGACTACTAGTTTCATTGGCAGCGCGTACTTCCTGCATCGAAACAGGATAGACAGCAGATGCTGTTAAAATGACCGCTAATGAAGCTGTTAAAAATCTTTTTTTCAAAATAACTCCTCCTTATATCAGTTCGCGTTATATCGTTTATCGATATATTAAAATTATAACAATTTCAGCATTTTTGTCAATAAATGATAATAATTAAAGAAAATTTCCTTTTTAACCAATTTAAAAAGTGACCTGCCTTTAGACAAGTCACTTTTAAATAATGATGAAAAAACAGGTAGTTGGATCTACTATTAGAATTAAATTAATGGCATCTCAACGTAAATGATGCTAGCTCATTTAAAATTTCCTACTTGCTCCGCCACCTGCGGATGAGCCACCTCCAAAACCACCAAAGCCACCGCCGCCGCGTGAACCACCACTACCAAAACCTCCACCGAATCCACCTGGATAACCTCCACGTCCTCTTGAACGCGGGCCACCACCGCCACCATTAGATGAAAACGTAATGACAATGAGCACAATAATAATAAGTAATATCAAGACCCATGTGGGCATCGATTCATCCGCTTCCTGTTGGTCTGGCTTATCGCCCTCCCAATTATATTCTTCTGCCACGCTTTGAAATACTTCTGCGTAGGTTGCTTGAAAGGCTTTACCGATTTCTCCAGCACTTGCATATGGATAAAAAGCCGAATCCAAAATTCGTCCTAATTTACCGTCTGGTAAAGCACCTTCTAGGCCTTGCCCCACACCAATAACAACATCATTATTTCCTTCTCCTTGACCAAATGTGGCTAATATAAGGACACCGTTATTTTTAACTTCATCACCAATGCCCCATTCTCTAATCATCTTTGTTGCGTACATTTTAGCCTCTTGCCCATTTAAGGAATCTAATGTCACGACCATTATTTCCGCTCCTGTGTCATTGTCTAACTGCTCAGAATAATGGTTCAGCTCATCTTCTACTGGAGTTGAAAGTACATTCGCAAAATCATGGATGTACGTATTGTTCATTGGTTTTGGCATCGCTGCTTGTGTGATGTCTACGTTCACTGTAAAGGCAAAAAAAACGATTGCAAGTAACAATGTACAACGTGTCATTATTGTTTACCTGATTCACTAAAATCTACTGATGGAGCAATTTCAGCTCCCGCAGCTGCTTTAAAATATTCCTTTTGTTCAAAGCCAAACATACCCGCAATTAAATTTCCTGGGAATCGCTTAACAATTTTATTAAACCCTTGCACTTCATTATTGTAATCTTCACGTGCTACTGCTAAACGATTTTCTGTTCCGGCTAATTCGTCCATTAGTTGACGGAAATTTGCATCTGCTTTTAAATTCGGATAATTTTCCACAACTACTAACAATCGGCTCAACGCTCCATTTAACGCATCATTTGCTGCTGCCTGTTCTTCTGGCGTGTTAGCGCTACCCATCTGTGCACGTGCAAGAGTAATACTTGCAATGACTTCTTGTTCATGGTTGGCATAACCTTTTACTGATTCCACTAAATTCGGGATTAAATCATAGCGACGCTGTAACTGATTTTCGACCTGCGCCCATTTCGAATCAACATTTTCTTCTGCTGTCACAAGGCTATTGTATTTTGGTATAAATAATAACGCTACTACAACAAGCACTATAATAATAATTCCCACGGGTCCAAGGTATTTTTTCATTTGTATACCCTCCTCTACTTTCTTATCTTTACCACTAATGTGTTGCTAAAAAAACATCACTATTCTCTATATATGCAAAAGTATTTATTTCGTATGAAATATATCTAAATAGACATACTAAATACTGCAAAACAAAATATGACTTAGAGGAGGAATTTTTTTGTCACAATCATTTTATAATGAGTCATCTGACCCAACATCATTCAACCAACAACAAAGCCTAAATCATGGTGGACACGAAGTAATGGACATGCATGAAACAATTGGTGAAATCATTGCAGGACTAAATCAATGCATTATTCTACGTCCACAGGTTCAAGATCCTGAACTATTAAGCATTTTGGATCGCCAATATAATTTCACCCTAGGTATGTACAACACGATTGTTGAATCCTTTAAAACAGGACATGATCCATCTGTTCCTACGGGGCGCTATCAAATGGAGACCGGAAATGATTTTAAATATGGCTTAACACCTTCACAACCGAAGAAACCCATGCAAAATGCGAATGAAATTAATGATGAAACAATTTCTGGCTTTTTACTTGGCGCACAAAAAGGTGCAGCAAAGTGTATGACTGCTGCAGCAACGGAAACAACAAACCCTGTTGTGCGACGTGTTGTTGCTGATAGTATTCCCAACTGCATTGAGATGGCATACGAATTATCCATTTACCAAAATAAGCATGGCTACTATCAAGTGCCTCAATACTCACAACAAGATATGCGTGCTATGCTTGATTCCTTTGCTACTACCACAAATCCCCTTCATTAAATACAAAAAAGTGCAGTCCCAAAAGGTGATGAAAAATCACTAGGGACTGCCTTCTTTGCATGAATGAAACAACCGTAACGTGTACAATTAAAATTTATAGAAACACTTTTCGATTTTATTATCCTATTTTTTAGATTTATCGCCCACCTTTTTGAAATTATCGATATCTTCCTTACAAAGCACAAAAAAACGAACGATAATGTTCGTTTCAGATTGAAGACAAAAGGTTTCGGGAATGCTAGGCATTCCCGAAACCTTTTGATTTTTTCTGTGATTTTCATTCAGCATGTTCGTTTGTAAGGTCAGTGTCACTTCCGAGCACTGCTTACACTGCTTACTTCTATTTTAAAAGAAAAAAGACTGTAGACAAACTCGAAATTTTTTGAGTTTGTCTACATTCTGAACGAACGATAATCATTCTTTTTTATTATTAAAGAACTTTTCCCAAAAAGGCTTTTGTACGTTCATTCTGTGGATTACCGAAAAGCTCTTCGGGTGTCCCTTCCTCTACAATATAACCACCGTCCATGAACACAACTCGATCACCCACTTCACGTGCAAAGCCCATCTCATGTGTCACGACAATCATTGTCATTCCTTCAGCAGCTAGATTTTTCATAACATCTAACACTTCTTTTACCATCTCTGGGTCAAGAGCTGAAGTTGGTTCATCAAATAGAATTGCTTTTGGCTTCATTGCTAATGCACGAGCAATCGCAACACGTTGCTGTTGGCCACCTGAAAGTTGTTCAGGATAATTGTATGCCTTGCTATCTAGACCCACTTTTTTCAAAAGCTCATGTCCCAGTGCCTCAGCTTCTGGACGCTTTAAATTGCGAATTTGCATGGGCGCCATTGTCACATTATCTAGCACTGTCATATGAGGGAACAGATTGAATTGTTGAAATACCATCCCAACTTCTGCTCGAATTGCATTAATATCCGTTTTTGGATCGTTAATTTTTACATTCTCTACATATATTGCACCGTCTGTCACTTGCTCTAGCATATTGATGCAACGTAAAAAGGTACTTTTCCCCGAACCTGATGGCCCAATTACACATACAACCTGCTTCTCCTGTATTTCATAATCAATGCCCTTGAGTACCTCTAGCTTACCAAAATATTTGTGTAAGTTTTCAATTTTAATCATCTTGCTTCCCGCCCTTCTACTTTACGAGGGACATAGCTATTACTGAAACGCTTCTCTATATAGGCTACAACCTTTGTTACACCATACGTTAAGATTAAATATAACAATGCGGCTACAATATAGGGCTCCCAGAAACGGAAGCTTGCACCTGCCACTACTTTACTAGCATATAAAATATCCGGTGCCGCAATAACTGTTACTAAAGATGAGTCTTTTAATAATGCAATGAATTCGTTGCCAAGTGGCGGTATCATACGTCTGAAAGCTTGTGGCAAAATCACTTTACGCATTGCTTGATTATGAGTTAGACCAAGTGAACGTGCCGCCTCCATTTGCCCCTTATCAATACTTTGAATACCTGCACGGAATATTTCTGCATTGTAAGCTGCACAGTTTAAAACCAGTGCGGTAATACCTGAAACCATATATCCTAATGAATGCCCAAAAATCGTTGGAATCACCGCTAAGTGAATTAACAAGATTTGCACAAGCATCGGTGTCCCACGGAATAAATCTACATAAAGTTTACTTGGCCAGTAAATCCATTTTTTCGTTGATAATTTCCCTAACCCTAACAGTAAACCTAAAATGATACCTCCAAAATAACCACTGAGCGTTAAAATGATTGTTACACCAATACCACGTACAAACATATCACGGTAGTTCCAGACTATGTCCCAGCGTAAGTCAAAGATGTCCATCCGAACCCCTACTTTCCCTTTCAAATTCCCCTAATGAATTACCTTAAAAAATCAAACGAGCCGCTAGCATGATTAGGCTAGCGGCATCATACTGCATTACTTAAATTCTGAACCAGTAATTTCTTTTAACTTACCGTTGTCTTTAATTTTTTGTAAACCTTCATTCAGTATTTTTAGTAATTCTTCATTACCTTTTTTCACCATGAAGCCATAGTATTCTTTTTCAAATGCATTATCTTTAATTACTTTTAGTTTCGCTTTTGGATTTGCCTCCATGTATTCATATATAACCGCATTATCACCAATTGTTGCATCTACGTTCCCATTTAACATTTCTTGAATGGCAACAGGTTGATTTTCAAATGCCATGATGTTGGTACTTGCATCACCTTGTAATTTTTTCGCAGCCATATGACCAGTTGCATTAATTTGTACTGAAATCTTTTTATCTTTTAAATCAGCTAATGACTTAATTTTCGAATCTTCTTTTACCACGATTAATAATTGAGATTCATAATACGGCTCTGTAAAGTCAAATGATTCTTTACGTTCTTCATTAATCGTAATACCTGATGCACCGATATCCGTTTCACCATTTTTAATTGTTTGGAATACTGGTTCCCAACCGATATTTTGCCAATCTACTTCAAAGTCCATTTCATCAGCAATTGCTTGCAGTACATCTACGTCAATCCCAACAATGTTTCCTTTATCGTCTACTGATTCAAATGGTGCAAAGGTAGCTTCTGTACCTACCTTATATACTTTCTTACCTGAATCATCACTAGACGCACCATCACTTGACGATGTATTATCTTTTGCGCCACAGCCCGCTAGTACTAGCGTAAATGCTGCCACGACCATTAGTAACGTCCATATACGTTTTTTCATAGTTGTTCCCCCTAATAGTATTAAATAATATTCCGAACACTTCATTTTTCTCAATTCTGAAATGTTAGACTATTAGGTCAATTATATTAATAATAGACTCTATATACAATACATTAATGCATAAAAGTAATAATAATTTCATAATAATAAATTTAATATTCCTCTTTTAGAAAAATAATGCACAAAGTAGTGATTTAACAACATTAAATGAATACCCATACATTATCGAGATACTATTTATCCAAAAATAAGATAATTTTGGACACAAAAAAAGAATCCCCCTCAGAAAAGGATTCTTCTTTTGGACTAGCGTGCTAGCCTCACGTTCAGTTATGTTCACTAAAAAAATAATTTGGAGTTGTTGCTTTTTTGAAGGTTTGAAAGGAATAAATACGGGAATAATGCCAAATAGGCGATAGTCCCATTATTTCCCTCTCGTTCTCCGCTAAGCAGGCTGCTAAGCTACTTATTAGAGAGTCGAGCTATAAAAATCATGATATAAGTGCGTTACATCAAGGTTTTATAATACAATTGTGTAGTATAGAAAAATCAGTGATTATTTATTGCACTTAATAACACCTCTAATACTTTACTAATAATCTTTAGCTTTAGCAATAGGAAAATGCATTTTGTTTTTAAAACTTAAAGTGGGTTTTATAGAAATATAATATTTACACTTTTAATAAATAGAAGAAAGCCACTCATTATTTATCGAACGATACAAAAACAAACATTCCCTAGCACCCTCCTTATATCCATTTTTTTCATAAAGTACCAATCTTCACTGCATTCTGAATTGCATTAAATTTGTAACGTAACGAAAACAATCTCTTGATAAAGATAAAAATCAAAGGCAATAAAAATTTTTCACTAAGTAAAAGATAGATTTTTATTGCCTTTCAGATTGTTTACGTATTATTGATACTGCGTTTCCCCCCCAGAATTCATTAAAAAGGGGGCTTGGTTAAAGTATTATTAAGATCCTGCTAATATTCCTGTATTCATTATTGCGTTCTCTGAAGCCCAACTAAGACTTTGTGAAGATCTAATAGATTGTTTAGCATTATTTGAGTTGTAGTATTTAACATCAACTTGGTGTTGGATTTATAGTTAAAGAATGTAAAAATATAATATTTACAAATAGGAGGTGTAACATGAATTTGTTGAAATTAAACATGAAGCAGTCTATTTTCACAAGTATTATTATGATAGCTTCGGTAATACTAGCTTTAATAATATTGCCCTGGAAGGAATATGAATATTTAGATGTAGTATTGTATACTTGCATTATTTCAGTTTTAGCAGCATTCATTGGTGGAATTATATCCAAAATCTTTTTTAAATAGTCAAAATTATTTATGAATTACACTACGCACACTGAAGATTTTGTTAAAAAATTGTATACCCGTATGGGGATTTTGAAACCCAATCAACTGGATTATATGTACATTGCTAATGAGCTCGGCATAAAGGTTTTTCCTGTTCCCTATGAAAATGGTACAAGCTAGGCATTATTTGCTTACGAAATACCTTTTATTTTTTTAGCACAAAACTTTACCGTTGCACAAAAGTGGCAGGAATTTTGCCATGTACTACAGCACACTGGCAATCACAGCGTAATGCCACCCTCTGGGATCGGGCATCAAGAAAACAAAGCAAATAATTTTATGTATCATGCTTGTATACCAACATTTATGTTGAATAGGTTAGAAATCTATAGTGGCAATGTAATTACCGTGCTACATATACAACATCTTTTTAATGTCGAATACGATTTTGCAGAAAAACGTCTCGAACAATACATAAGCAACAAATATAATATGCTGAATTGGTATAAAACTACACATGACCACGTGTCACTATATGAATAACAATCGAATTGGAGGTTTATAAAGATATGGCCAGTGTGACGAAGTATGGGGAAAAGTGGCAGTATACAGCATATAGATATACGAATGGCAAGTTTAATTCAGTGACGTTTACAACAAAAAAAGAAGCACAAGTTGCTGCTCCAGCAATAAAAATGCGTTTACAAAAAGGTACAAATATCTTAACGCGAGACAGGGTATTTGTGGAGTATTTTGAGTCCTGGATAGAAAAATATAAAACCAATAAGTATAAAAACACTTATCGTCATTATGAGGACTCTTGAGGATTTTATAAATCAGTCTGAAGACAATGAAAATGGTTTAATTTTCTATACAGATGGGAACGTTAAAGTAGTAAGCAACGAAGATGCCAATAAAAGGTTGAAAGAAATATTAATTGATTTAGGTATTCAAGAAATTACCTGCCACGGCTTAAGGCATACTCATGCTAGCGTATTATTATATGAAGGCGTAAATACGCAGTATGTCTCTGAACGATTAGGTCATGAGTCCATTTTTACTACAATGCATACCTATGCACATGTTTTGCGAGAATTACGTACTAGAGAAGAACAAAAAGCGTTAAGTATTTATGAGAATATGTTGGATAAAGAAGATGTGTAGTGTGTAGTATTTGTGTAGTGTGTAGTATTTGTGTAGTGCAGTTTCTTTTTCTATCGTTTTTTAACGACTTCTTGATTGTTACGATAAAATAGAAAAACCTCACAAACGTTGGTACAATAACGTTTACAAGGTTTCCCTTTTATATCACAAGGTTTCTTAAAAAGTAAAATGGCGCCCTCGGAGGGAATCTAATTACCCTCACAAAAGCATGATAGTATGGGATTTCGCGACATCCATGTGTAACATTTGTGCAAAGTTTTATTTTTTACTCAAAAATTATAGATGAAGTTCAATCAACGTTAGTCATTCTAGCATAGTTACATTCAATAATACAACCCTTAATTTGACCGCCTCTAACAAGGTGGTCTTTCTTCCTTTGTTAAATAGCTTCGCCAATGGATTTTAAAATTTCTAAAAATAATGGTGACATCTGAATTAATACATAACCTAGCCCCGCATTCATAATCATGCTCCAAGCTTTCTCGTTATTTCCAAACATAAAGAAGAAACATGCACCCACCATAATCACGCTTGCAATCGGGAATGAAATTGCGACTAATACCTGGACGACAGGATCTAAAATAGTGGCCAACATTTCTAACGACTTATCTGCAATCACTCCTACAGGTTGCGCTATTGCATTAGTAGGCAATACAGAAGGTATTTGGGCTATTACTGGCTCTGAAATCGGCTGTTGAACTGGAACATTAACAGGAAGAATTGTGGAGGAATAAGCATTCTTGAAATTGTTATACATAAACAATCCTGTACCAACAGCTGTAACGGCAGGGACCGAAGCAGCTATTACCACATGCATTAAAGTCGCATATTTTTCATCACCCATAAATCGGTCTGAAAAATCCGTGTACTCATTCGCTGATACAACCTCTGTTTTAATACGCTTTTTAAACATTTTCATTCCTCCTCTTATTTAATATCATCAATCGTGTAAACTTTAAAATTCGGTAATCCATTACACGCTTCTGTTAACTGTTTTCTTCTTAACTCTGTTGTGGTCATCCACAATAACACAGGGTAATGCCCTAACTGCAACGCAATGTTCGGCATCAACTCCTTGTACCTAGATACCTTCGAACGATTTTCTTGCATGGTTTGCAAGTGATCCACCTCTAATAAATAAGCAAATCCATCCTTATTAAACATTGCATCAGCAATAACAAATGTATTTTTATTTTCTATTTTCAATTCATTTTTCCACTCTGACGGGCATCCCTGATACAGCCACATGTCATTACGCATCACCGTATGTTCAACGTGACTTCCCTTTTTGCGTATTTTTTCGCAACCAACATATAATCTTCCTTCACGGTTTAAATAATAAATACTTTGATACCCATTTCTAACGCATTGAAGGAATTCTGATAAATTGTTAAGCACTCTGTTTGTATTGCGAATAGTTCCTAATCTAAGGTACTTATTTAATTGATCGCGAGTAAGGAAATCAAACTTCTGTAAAAGTAACAATATCTGTTCTTCCCTGTTTGACAAAGGTTTCTTTTTCATTGATTTCCTCCTCTTTTAATACGTGCGGAAGGATAGTGGATTGAATAACATCTGAGGTAATAAGTGGCGTTTGTAGAATCTCACGTTTATCTGCTGTTTGGTAAATGGCTCTCCCTTTTATTTGTGGAAGTGATTCTGCTCCTGTTTCGTCCAAAACTACTCTGGAAGCTGTTGCTGATTGTACTCTAAAGGATAATTTTGCATCTGAATTTTGTTTACATTGTCTTGGAATTACATCACCTGTCGGATATTGTGTTGCAAGAATTTGCCGGAAACCAAGTCCAGCTCCTAGACGCGCAATTTGCGACATAATTGTTTGGCACTGCTGCTTTATTAGTTTTTCCTCTTTAGTAACCGCTTCTAATGGGTTTAACTCTCCTACTTCATCCACAATGATGAAATAACGATTTTTCATTCTACCCTCTTGCACATTCTTTTTGCCCTTCCGCCTTAATTCCGACTGAATTTCTCGCATACGATTATAAGCTAATTGCAAAGTCTTTAAAGCCTCATCGGACTCATATGCAATTGATACAGTTTGCTTAATGTTTTCAAAGTCACACAGTTCCACGCCACCTTTTAAATCAATCAGAAATAATTTAACGTTATCAGGATTGCTTTGTAACAAACTACATACAGTTGAATTAATGAAGTTGCTCTTCCCGTACCTTGTAGCGCCACCAAGAACCAAGTGAGGTATCAATTCAAAGTCATGGTATCTAAATTCATTCATGGCTCTTGAAACGCCTACAGGCACTTTCCAGCCCTCCCCTGCTACAAACTGCACCTTTTTAGCCATCGGTTTATCATAAACTCTTACAATTAATAATCCATCGTAATCAAGCTCTATTTCTTTTTGTTCGGTCAATTTGGTCTGCCGTAACTTCTTTATATTGTAAAAAAAATCGTCTTGCCAATTTATCTCTAATAAATCATTAAGACTAATCCGCTTCCTTCGATTGTTTAAACCATCTTCTAAGATTCTAATTTTTGCTATATAATCATCAAAGCTTCGTCCAAGTGGAATCCGATACTTATACTCCCATCCCCATTCATGTTTTCTCTTTTTGATTAACTGAGTTGTCAATGTATCTTTTCCGTCTTTCACATTTAGTCCACTCAATGACATAATGCGTTGTATTTTCCCACTTTCATTCGAGACCAAATTCTGTTTTTTTCTAAAGGCATGAAATGCAATCCCACCAAAAATTGAACTTGTGACTATTTCAAAAAGCATTCAGCATCCCCTTTTTAAGATAATAAGCTTCACGGTTATCTTACATAGTAAGAGTTGCGGCAATCGGGAATAAAATATTCTGAGGTAAGATGAGTGTTCTCTTGTAAGGACAACTTACCTATTTAAGAATTAGACTAGAAGGAAAACGAGTACTGTATCGAGAACTACATTAAGAAGAATTAATTTTTGTTTATATATCGGTATGCACAAATTTCTGTATTGATTCCTAAATGTCGGTATTTAATTATTTTTAGTTGAGGTGAAAATGTTGGAAATACAATTGAACTTGAAGAAGATTTTGTCAGAACGAGGTATTACTCAGAAAGAATTAGCTGAGAAAACCGGTTTACGACAAAATATAATTAGCGAAATAGCAAATAATCAACGTCAAATAATATACAGAGAACATGTAGCAAAAATAATTGAATACCTTGAAATCTCGGACATGAATGAAATATTTGAGCTTAAAAAAACAGATAACTAACTTTTAGTTGTCTGTTTTTTATTATGTACTTTTTCCAATTATAAACTTAAAATGGAAATCATAAGGAAGGATAAGGGTGATACATATGAATGCTAGAACGAAGAAAGGTTGTTCAATTGGTTGTTTTGGCGTAATAGTTTTAATAGTCATCGTATTAATAATTGCTGGATCAATAGACTCAAGTAACAGAGGCGATAAAAAAGGTGCGTCTAAAAAAGCCTTAGATACTTCACTTCCAATTGAGGAACGCATAGAGTATGCCATTTTAGGGGCTTTAGGAGAAAAGAACAACATGAGCGACTCAAGAGCCGTAAGTGTGATTACAAACAACAACAATGCAACAATTAACTTTATTGCAGATGAATCAACCAGCTATACATCTTTAGAGTCAGATATAATAGATGTATTGGAAAGTCTTAAAGTAATTGACAATCTAAATATTGTTACAATTAATGCACAAGCTATGTTCGTTGACAAATACGGCAATAAATCTGTTGATAATGGATTAACGGTAAGTATTGATAAATCCGAAATTGATAAAATAAATTTTGATAATTTTTATAACGAGCAATTAAAGTTAGTTGTAAGTTCGTACTCATTACATCCTGTTTATAGAAATTAAGTCACTCAACGAGTGGCTTTTTTCATTAATTTTTTTACATAACAAGAAAATAAATCAATAATATCTGTTGACTTATGTAAATAGATATTATATAATAAGAGTATAAGAAAGGAGGTGAACAAAGTGGATTACGATAAGATTCTAGCTTACCTAGTAGCTATCGCAACAATCGCAAACTTACTTACAAGTTCAGCGAAAAACATAAGCGATATGAAAAGTAAGAAAAAAGAAAAGCGACGCCCCTCTCGCAAAGGAAAACGTCGCAAGTAACCATATGAAGGAGGTTAACCCCTCCTTTCTATAATCTTATCACATCCATTTCATTATGAAAAATATTGGATATGTTGCAGCATTAGCATTTGCCCTTTATGTATTAACAGATATGGTTAACTGGCAAGAACCAAAGTTTTTTGATTACTTCATGATTGTCACTTACTCAATCTGTCTTTTATTAGTTATATTTAATATTGTCCTGTATTTTAAGAAGAAAAGAGGTTAGCCAATTGACGGCATACAAAGTAGATAATAAAGATGAATTTATTAAGTTGGTACAATCTGAAATATTAACAACCTCAGAAGTTTTGGAGGAACTACAAATAACTCGGCAAGCATTAAACTCACTTGTAAAGCGTGGTAAGTTAGTTCCTGTAAAAGAATTAAGTCGAGATAAATTATATTTGAGAGAAGATATAAAAAGTAGGAAAGAAGCAGCTAAGGAGCTTCATACAAAATATAGACCGTATGATGAATAACCAAAAAAGACCAGGTACTCACTATATAAATGAGCGCCTGGTTATTTATTTTGGTGACTTAATAATAATTTTTCCACCTGCGTTTTCAAGGCATGATTAGCATATGTCAACACTAAATCCTCGCCTGCTGTAGCAACCCTTAAATCACTAAAGTATTCATCAATCTTTTCCCACTTCACGACTCTAATTTTATCTTTGGCCAACAATCTTTTAGCGTTGTAACATTCTTGCGATATGTCGTCTAAAAGCTTATCAAGTATCGGCAAATAGACTTTGCTCATTTTTAAGGTTTCAATCACCTTGTAGTCACGCTGTAATGATTGAACAGCCATATCATAAACCACAAATTTATGAAGTAGTCGCCTTTGCTCAAAGCTAATCATACCACCGAACGCTCTTTATGAAGGACTGGAACAACCGCTAAAACATTATTGATAATAAATGTACGCTTTGCATTTCTTGTAAAACAGAACGCTTGAAACGAATCACCAACAATCTTAATGATTTTGATACGTCTTTTCGTTACAATACCTGACTTTGATACATACATCATATTTACAAATTGATTACGTTGCATTGCTTTAATAAGTTGCTCTTTCATCCTCTACACTCCCTCAACTAGAACGTTTGTTTGTAATTATAATAGAACGAACGTTCTTGTTTTAGCAAGTGAAAATTAATGGAAATAAAAAAGCCCAGGCTCAAAATTAATTTGAGTACCTGGGCTTTGTTTGTGTTAACTAACATTTTGACTATTACTATTTAGTTTTAACAATATAAAAATAACTAAAAAAATAATAGAGAGTCCTAATGGAGCAAATGTCACGAAATTAATTAATGCATTATTCATCTCAAACCATTTTTGAATAGGTTCTTCTTGTTCAAATACAAAATTTGGATTCTCCAATATAAAAGCAATTCTATTTAATAAAACTAAAAAACAAAACATGAAAAAAGATAAAACACTGCAAATTAACATAAAAAACTCTTTTAAATTCATTTTATTCATAAAAACACCCTTTTACTTTTAAATTATTATGATATACTAATATTTGTAAGCATTAGAAAATATTAGGAGGAATTAGTAGAAATGAGAAAAATTTCTTTACTGCTTTTTGGAATTATACTTACATTATTGGTTTATGTTCCTAGTTTAGCAGAAGCAACCGAGGTAATTCAAGATGTAGATTATGAAGTTGGTAATACACCTGCAGCAGATTTATCTGAGGATAGTACAATGTACGAAGAAGAGTCTGTTGATGAAATAACGCCTAGATTTGGTCCAACAAACCTTACTTATAAAATTACTAAAAAGGAAGTTGTAGGTAGAGGCTGGGGAGATTTCAGAAATGGACCTACAGGTACAGGACCAGGAACATTAAGTATCAATCATTCAACTACTCTTAATCGTGAATTTACAAACACAATATCAGGAGAGTTCCCAATAGGAGAGGCTAAAATTGGAACATCACTAGGTGTAACAATTGGTAAAGCAAAAACTTACGGGACAACCTATACAATTAATCTTGCAAAGGGCGAGAAAAAAACAATTCAATTTCAGCCCAAATATGTAATATATGAAGTAACACAAAGAATGTACGCAAATGGAATAGCTACGAACACTTACAAAAAGGCTGAAGTTAAAGTATTTGAAGACTGGGATTACAGCTGGTATTAAATATTAGTCACACATTGAGCCGTCTGATTAGATGTGATTGATAGTATTATTTAAAAATGACCAAGACGGCAATTAAGCTATCTTGGTCTTTAGTATTTTTATGATAAAGCTCAACAAGTACTGTGCTGATTTTGACTATTTTTTATTATTTCTTCGTTGCTGAATTGTAATATACAACCCCATTAAACGATCCGTAGTCATCACACCATTCTGTAAATCCTTCAAATGCGATTCCTGAATAATTCCATCCTTAACAGCCTGTGCAATAAAGTTTTCTGTTTCAGTTTTCATAGCTGGCGAACCTGGATTCCAATTTGTCACTTTAATTTCCTCCTTTTTGTCTTCCACAATTAATTGAACTTTATATTTGCTGTTACTTGGAACGATTACAGTACCTTCTAACTTATAGCCCTTTGGCATTAACCAATTCGTCTTCACTTCAAAGTGTGGACGATCAATAGCATTCGTCCATGTACCTCCCCATTCAATACCTAACTTCTTGGCAATAGCTCCTACTCGATTTAGCGTAGTCACATCATATAAAGATTGTGGAGGACCAACGGCAATGTCCCATGCTAAACGTGATTTGTGGTTACTGTTTAGTGTCCATGTAACAATCTGCCCTGGTCTAGTGCGCCCCTGTGCATAGAGATACTTTTGCCGTTCCTGAGAGCGATATGTTTCAGTGATGAAGATGTTCTTAATTCCTGCCTTGTAACACTCCTGAAACAGCAATCGACATGCTGTTTGTGCGGCATGTAATAGCTCAGATAAGTCTCGGCATGTAGTCGTTACGCTTGTCATTTCACATCATCCTTTGGTTTGTCATAATCCATTGCCTGTGCGCTATCAGATGCCCCTTGCGTTGTTGGGTCGATGATAATACCAAGTAAACCTAAAATGCTTAGAACCGTCTCAGAAATTGCTGTAACTTGGTCATTGTAAATTGTTATATCAACATGAAAAATGCCCGCTATTTGATTAGCGAGCACGATAAGTAATGCTATTAATGACACCCAAAATTGCTTATGTTGTAAACGTACTTTCCAGTTAATTTTCATCTGTAATTCCCTCCAGTTTGTTTAATCGTTTATGTGCTGATTTTGTGGATTCTTCTACGCGAATCAAACGTTCATTTTGTGATTCAATTTTTCGCGCCTGGTCTTTAAAATCAAGTTTTATATCATCTACACCACGCGCTATATAATCAACCTTAGAAGAAATACTCGCTTCCGATGCACCTTGATCTTTGCTATCTTTTTTCATTGCGATAATTGCACCAAGCACGCCTAATACAGTACCGATTGCACCAAAAAGCAATGACATTTCAATACTCATATAACACCTACTCTCACCAATATAAAAGCCCTCCGCAATTATCTGTGGAAGGCAAATTCCCAAACGCTTGGGATTTTAGACAATAAAAATAACGCTAAGCCAATGCTTGCGTTTCATTTAGCTTTTATTTTCAGATACCCATTCTGAAATAGTTTTGACATCAATCAAATCTTTTTTCTCATAAATATAGTCCAATAGCGTTGAGAAATCATTTTGATTATAGGTAGTTCCCCATTCATCTTGTTCGGTGCCGATTTTATGCAAACAAAAAACTAACGTGCTTTGTGTAGTAATCGCTTGATCCACATAGCTCATTAGTATTGCAGCTGGGAGTGTGAGCACATTTTTTGTTTTGCCTATCAGTGCCTCTAATGGGAAGGTAGGTTCTAATCCTTCGACGAGTGTTCTTGCATACTGTAAATGTGGCTGTAAGGCACTTGTGACTTCCTTATTATGCCCCCCGTATGGGTAAGCTAAGATATTGGAAGCTCTGTGATAACCTCGCACGTTTAACCAATTCTTGCATGTCAATACTTCATTAATGGCAGTCGTAACAGAAACATTTGCAAGGTTTGGATGATTCGCTGTGTGATTGAACATATCCCAGCCATGCCGATGCATTTCTTCAATTTGGCTTTCTGACATGATTTCATCCTCTACGCCAATCCAGTTGGATATAACACCTATATTTCCTTTAAAACCTCGCTCAAGCATCATCGGAAATGCTATTTCATATTGACTCGTCCATGCGTCATCAAATGTGAATATCACAGACGGCTTCTTAGTTGCTTCCCCTACAAAAATCGAATCAAATGTTACTTTAACGATAGAGTATTCTACAGAAGCTACCAATAGCTGAACAGATTTAATACTCGAATCAAAGGGGCCTTCGCTTTCAGTAGGACTGTTTAAATCGATGCGAAGCTCATTCCATCCCTCCACCAGTGTATTAGCGCCAAATTCATAACTTCGATACGAGGTGTAATCAATGTCGTTTGCTAGATAGATGGCAAGCCCTGTCAAGTTATCACGGTTTTCTACATACACAAACATGGTCATCGTCTTTCTTTTGGTTAAACTAAATGGTCTAATGTTGTTATTTCTAATAGCTGTTGCGGTACCGTTGCTGATAGTGGTAATACCTTGTTTAGCATGTAATATATGAGTGTTGTCTGCACGTATTTCATAGCCGTAGCGCTTTACCCAATCAACCACATATGATCCGTCTAACACCATTGCTCCTTTTTGTTCTGTCGTCATATTTTTTCCTGTTGTAGGTACAAATGTTCCAAACGCAGCATTATAATATTGCGGAATAGGATAACCCAAAGCGTCTCGTATAAGCTTTAATTTTGTAAAGTCTTTTCCCTGGCCATTGGGTACTACAAAGGTTTGCAGTGATTCATCCCAGTACTGACCAGGTATCGGACTTCCTAGTGCATCACGTTGTAGTTTTTCTTGATTAAAAATAGTCATTTATTCACCGCCTGTAATTTGTTAGTGGTACCCGTGTGCATTTTTTAATAGCTCGTTTTAATTTGAAAATCGGATAAGATTTACCTTCTTCAATAGTCCAAATGTTATCAAAATCCCAATCTACATAATTTGATTTTGTTTGCATTTGCGCTGTATTTCTTGCTTCATGGATATCAGCTAGTTGCCAATATGTAGCCCAATTCTGACCGCTTATAGGTTGTGCTGGATAATTAGGTGGGAATGGATATCCTGCATTATAATCTTTAGCATCTTGCATTCTTATACATCTATAAAGCTCATCGTCAGTGCCTTTTGCGATTGTATTTTCAGAATAACTAAACAGAGGCTTCCAATATTCGACGCCTTTGTTCTCAATGTCACTGTAACAAGATGTTATAGTGCCTCCCTGATTGTTTGCGAATGGTGATTGTAGCGCAGCATATTCATTAGCGTGTTCAAAAGTTAATTCTGCGGACACATAGCAGTTAACGATATCACCATAACGCATATTTTCTGCAAATCCGCTGACTTGGCTGGAGCCATTATCACTATAACCAGTTACCTTACCTGTAACATAGCAATTTTCAATTAACTTACCTGTAAAGTTACCTACAAATCCACCTACATATTTACCTTTGATTTCTGAATTTATTACAGCGGATTGTTTAATGACTGACGTACCAGTTATAACCCCTGCCAAACCACCAACTGTATTAAAAAAACCTAATACTTGTACCTTCCCACTCACTGTGCATTCTGTAATTTGTGTGTTTGTTAACGTGCCTGCCAATACCCCCACTTCTTGAAAATTAGCAGCGCTGATATTAGCATTTTTTATATTTACATTTTTAATTTTTCCGCTATGACAATTATTAAATAATCCGAGCGAGCCTGATGTAGATGAAATAGTTAAATTATCAATCGTTAAATCAGAGCCATCATAAGATCCACTAAACTTATTGTTATTATTTATATCACCTAGAGGAATCCAATTGGGATATACAGACAAATCAATACTTTTAGTTTGTTTATAGCTTGCTGATGAGTTGTTTCTAACAGCATCTAAATCTTGAGCATCTTCCACAATAAAAGGAGATAGCTCTGTACCATCTCCACCCCCAAATAATCCATTAGCCAATAGGTTCACCTTCTTCCTCTAGAAGACCTTCTTGGCATACTGCTTGTATGCTAACATCAACCTCCCCACTGGATAGCCCTTTGACATCCACTGAGATGCCTGTATACATTTCCTCAGCGTCTTGTATATATGACCAATACGCCGTTACAGGTTCATCCTGTTCGATTTTTCCAATGCCTAATGTGACACTAACGACTTGGTTATAGGGCACTGTAAAATCAAATTGTGCGCCTGTACTTGTCGCTTTAACTGTTTCAGACTCGATATAATAACCATCGTTATTTTCGATTGGTTCATCACTCTGCTCTGTAAATTTAAAGCCATAACATGCTTGTTTATGCTTCGTCGGATTAAATACACTGGGTGGCTTTTCAAATGCTTCAATCACCATATACATGATAGTTAGACGAGGGAAATTCCAATCCATAATATCTTCATATTGCCTGACCGTTGCTACACCTTTACGACTGTAAGTGGTCACACGTACGTAATAATTACGATATTCACGCTGTAACGTTATTCGCAAGCCTTCAAATTGTTGTAAGTCTTGATAAAATATTTCTGCTTGTATCTCATTTAAAGCTGGTGAAGGTGGTAACATCACATTACTTAACTGCAAACAATTAATGTCACCTACTCGAATTTGATAAAACGGCTCAAACGGAATCTTTTCGAATGCAACGCCGTATACCACATTTTTATGAACAGCTGGATCATATTGTGAAAAGGGCACTTCTGAAACAACTATTAATAAGTATTCTGCATCCTCACGAGGTAGTTTCCAGTTGGGTAATTGGTCTTTTATCGACTCGTAATCATGTACAAATGGAATACCATCGGCGCTAAACGTCATAATGGACACTGTATAATGATTAAATTCACGCCTCAATGATAATTTAACACCCTCGTATTCTTGCATCAGATGATAATTTAATTTGGTCGAAAAATCATCTAGCTCTAAATCTTCCCCTTCGGTATCTATCAATAGTCCACTTTCACCAAGCATATTTTTCTTTCCGATTTTAAATTCACGTAACGGATCAATATAGGCTTTATTAAATTTAACGGCATAGTCTCTATATTTATGGATCTCAGGATTCAAATTTTCAAGTGGTACTTCGCTTATTGTGATACTGATTGCTTCCATTTTAGGTTTTGGAAATGTCCAGGTATTCATAACACCGGCTACACTTGCGAGTTTGTATTCTTCATATTTGTTATCCTCATACCATTCACCAATATATACATGGTATTTGCTATATTGGGGCTTAACAGCTAAAGACATCCCTTTGAATTCACCCTCGATATAATAATCAATAGAGGCTGAAATATCGTCTGGTAAGATGTCCTCCTCATCAAGCTCAATACCACTTAGTGCCATACAATTAATCTTTCCGATTTGCCAACTCTGCAAAAAGTAATTTACTGACGGATCTTCTTCTTTCCCTTCTTCTTTTTCATCGTTATTAATGATATTCACGATGTCACGTATAACCTGTCCTACGTCTAATTGTGGCACTTCTTTAAATAACGGGTTGTAACGCTTGCCTACGATGCGTTCAGATGCGTATATGTCCAAATCTGTATCTATCATCGTAACCGTATCTCCAAGCTCTGCTGACGCTATAGCTTGCTGCTGCGAGCCTGTCATTTTGCTAAAATCGACAATATCAACTTCGTGAGCATATTCGGTATAAAAAGAATCATTTAATTCTATTTTCTCTGTGATGGAACGAATATTTTTCCCGACTTCGAGGACAAGACCTTTATTGGCTCCGCGTCTATTCCGGACTATAATAGCAAACTTGTTGTACTCAATTTCTAAACCATTCTGGCGAGCAAATTCATTAATGCGACTGCGCCCACCTTTTGCGCTCGGGCGGTAGTAATAGTACCCACCTGCTAGATCATCAATATAAAAAGCACCAATTCCCCAACATTGAGAAATGATGTTTCCTGGTGACCCCTCATAAAATTCCTCTTCGTCTTCTGCAACAAATGGTGCAGCCGAAGGATTGTTTAATTCATAGCTAACATGTTCAAGCATCAATCTGATTTCTTTACTTCGATCACGCTGCTTGTCTACGCCAGCAATAATAAAGTAATCCCCATCAACCTCTAATAAATTTGGATAATGTAAGTACGATGGAAATGTATTTTCAGCTAGCTGCACATCAGCTGTAAATTGGTCGTTAATCACTTCGTAAAGCTCAACATTTATGACGTTTGTTAGTGTGCCAATTACCGATAAATTGCCGTTATTTAAAACTCTTATACCGTAATTCATACGGCCACCATATCAGGCGAACAACGAAAAGTTGCCCAAAACAGCCCTTCATTCACGATTTGCTCAATATTCTCACTTGAAATAAACTTGGCCATGTACGCCCATTTTGGATCGTTATCAAATATCAATCGTTCTTTATTTGTAGACTTAAAATACACACGTAAAGCACGGCAAGCATCATAATACGTTTGATTTAGCAACGGCGTAAGGAGAAATTGTATGCGGATTTCAATATCCCCGTCGCTGTTATCTGCTATCACTACACTGCCATTCATTTTAGGGAGCTTAATAAATGAATCGCTAAACTCACCAAAAAGGGGCCTTTCGGTATCCATCACCTCTAGACCCACCCGCGAACAATGGATATTTTTAAATGTTACATCGCACATACTATTTCCCCTTTCTGTCACGTTGTTGTTGTTCATAAATTTGGCGTGATATTTTTTTAACATCAGCTTCTTCACGGATGACAAACGTAGCACCTTCAAGCATACGTTCATAATTATTGTGAATGACCTGCGTCTCACCTCGTCCGCCACCGGCAGCATCGAATATCGCTTTACCAATTGCACCTAATACTCGCTCATTAAGTGGCAAGACTGCTTCTGGGCCAGCTTCTCCTACACCATGTAAGCCAGAGTTTGTATTGAATAATGTCGGCTTATTGAAGACGCCACCTTTTGCGTGCCACTGAATATCGATTTTGGGTAATCCTTCGCCAAACCAATCTAACGGATTAATCGAACCTTTAATTTTGAATTTCGGGACTTTCAGTTTGGGCCATTCAAAATCGAATTTAAAGAAGCCTTTTATGGCATCAATTGCTTTTTTAACTGCATCTTTTGCTTTTTCGATAGGTGTTTTGATGGCAGTTAAAATATTGTTCCATATTTCTTTTGTCTTCTTCCATGTTTCACTAAAATCCGTAAATTTCTTAATTTTATCCCAGCTATCTTTTACGAATTTTACGGCTAGACCCACTGGTTCACTTATAACTTTCAAAATCCATTGCCAGATTTTTTTTAGGAAGTCGCCAATCCAGCCAAATATTTTCTTTGTGGCTGCCCATATCTCATCCCAATATGCAATAACGGCAATAACTACAGCGGCCACTACAGCAACGATAGCTAAAACAGGCGCCGAAATAGTACCGACAGCCGCAACAATAGCGCCAGATGCCACGCTAAACGCTGTAGACAATGCAGGCCATAACATCATCAATCCGTTTATAATCGGCATTAAGGCGACGACAGCTCCGCCAAGTGTGCCAATCACGCCTATAATTCCGACTATGGTGGAGACTAAGACGGGATTTTCTTTTGCAAAACTAGCGACTCCACCGACTACTTTAGCAATAACATCTAATAACGGATGAAGTGCCTCTTTTACATCTGATACAGCTTGTTTAAGCTCTGTCATTGGATCTGCATCGAGTTGATCGGTCATTTCTTGAATTTTTTCTTGGCCTTCTGCTACAGTCACTTGGCCACTTGCTACATCCTTTAACACACTAACAATGGAGTCGCCCTGGTCTTCCCACATCGTTCCGAAAATTTCAACGCCTATCGCTTCGCGTAAAGTAGCATCTTCAATTTGTGACAACCATTGTGCCATGTCAGAAAAAGCTTTAGAACCCTCTTCTCCACCTTTTGCAATAGCTTTTCCCCAACCTTCCAGTTGAGAAAATAAAGCTTGTACAGCTGCACTGTCAGGTGGATCTTTAGCTATGGCCATCTTTTCGGCATTCATCGCTTTAAATGAATCTAGTTCGGCTTTATGTGCTTCTCGCACAGCATCCATTTCGTTCGTCAGTCGTTCGCTTAACGCTTGCTTGCGATTATTATGTTCTTCTTTTAACGCATCTAATTTAACTTTATTTACTTCTCTAGCTGCTTCAATCTGCGCTTTATTCGATTCGCTAAGTGCTTTTAATTCCTCTTGTTTCTGTTGTTGAAAAGCTTCTTTCTGGGCATTTTGACGTTCTTTTAAAGCTTCTTTTTCAACATTTGTTTGCTCTTTTAGCTGCTCTTTACGTTCATCAATCTCTGTTTTAAGGGCTTCTTTTTTTGCATCAGATGCTTCTTTCACGCTGTCCTTCTGTTCTTTTAAAGAATCAATTTGTCCTTTACGTTCTTCTCGTACCTTATCGATACGTAATTTCTCTTCGAAGTCCCGTAAAGCCCGCATAGCTTCTTGTCGTTCCGCACCTGTTTTTGCATTATTTACCCTCAAAGACAACTCCGAACGTTTTTGAGCGTTTTCTTGTTGTTTAATCGCTTTGTCTTCGGCTTCGGTTTTTGCGTTAAGTGCATTGATTTGAGCATCTAAAGCTTTTAACTGATTATATTTTTCTTCATCGATCAACTTCATGCGCTCTTTATATTCGTTATCGATGATTTTGATTTTTTCTTCGGATGCTTTTTCAAACTCGCGCACTTCGACTTCTAACGATTTCTCTAAGGCTCTTTGTTGCTTCTCGTAATTTTTAACAACTGCCTCATATTCGGCACTGAGTTTTTTTTCCAAACCACGTATTTGATACTCATAATTTTTAGATACAGCACTATACTCTTGATCTAATTTTTTAGACAATGCAGTTTGTTGTTGGGCATGGCTTTTAGATAGCGCTTTTTCTTGATTACTTAATGATCTTGAAAGCGCATCTTCTTGCTTTGTAAATCCGGCTTGCATCGTCGATAGCTGTTCGTCCGACATTTTTTGCGTATTGCCGACAACATCTCGAATGGCATCTTTCATGGATTCACTTACTCCACGGCCCATTTCAACCGCACGAATACGTCCTTCTTTTAAACCGTCCAGTAAATTATCAATATTCCAAGATTTTTCTTGAGACGCTCTTGTTAAAATATTTTCGATTTCTTGCGCATTGTAGCCGGCTCTTTTTAGTTGGACACCGTATTCTGAAATAATATCTAGCTGTTCAGGTGGAAAACCGATTTTAAGTAAACGATTAATTAAATTGGTTGCTTCGATGTTCGAAATGCCAAGCGCTTTTCCAACCTCGTTCGTTTCCTGAATCAATTCAGTAAAATCAATGCCACTATAAGCCTTGGTAATCACAGCTGAACCATTTACGACCTCTTGGTTTGCTTTGTCTGTTGCATCCTTATTAAGCGCCCATTGTCTGCGTACGCCCTCTAATGCAGCCTCTCCATCAACTCCATACGCTTCTACATCTTTAACAGCTTGTCGCACGGTATCCTTTGAAGATTCAGGTACATCAAAGGATATTTTAATAGATGTATCTAAACTCGCACTATCTAGCGCCTCTGACACTGCTGTCCCAATGCCGACAGCTGCAACCGCCGCGCCTGCCATAGACTTTAAACTATCCGTAAGCCCGTTTACTTCTTGTTCGGCTTCGTTTGCGTCTTCTCCAAGTCGTTCTAAATCACGACGGATTTCTTCGATATTGGAACCGTCTAATCTGGATAATGCCCGTCTAATCTCATCTATATTTGTGGATGTGCCTTGTGTAGCGCGTGAAATTTGTTCAAATGCTCTATCCAAGTCTTGTGCACTTGCTCGCCCCTGGTTAATCGCATTCACCATATCTGAACCAATAACATCCGCAAAGTCGTCTATGGAACGCCCTGTTACTTGCATTAAAGATCGTAGTTGATTAAAAGCTCTTTCTTGCGTCTCGATGGCTTGACGAGTCTCTGTAATTGTATTAGCCATCTGCTGTTGTGCTATACGGTTACGTTGTAACTGTTCTTCTAGCCTTTGTGCAGCTTGTGAATTTGCACCGTAAGCTGTTCGCGCAGCTTCTAACTGTTGTGCTGTCTCTTGTGTCTCTCTCTGCATAGCGCTATAAATTGCTTCTAAGCTACTTAATTTAGCGCCTAACTTTTGAGACTCCGAAGCTGTATGTTTCATTCCTTCTTGCTGTAGTCGCATGGCTTGCTGTAAGCTTTTTATCTCATCTGCCGTTGTTCGTGTCACATTATTTAAAGCACGTAAATTATTTTGTACGCTCTCGACACTTGCACCGTTATCTAATTGAGATAATGCTTGTCTTACCTCATTAACATTTGCCGATGTGCCTTGTGTAGCTTGGGTAATTTGAGTAAATGCACGATCTAATTGATTTGCGCTTGCTGACCCATTTTGAATAGCTCTGGTAAGATCACGGCCCAATAAATCAGAAAAATCACTGACCGATTGACCAGTGACTGTAAATAAATTTTCTAATTGTCGTAAAGATTGCGTTTGGTCTGCTTGCGCTTGCTCCGCACGCTGTAATGCTTGCTGTGTAGCTGTTATAGCGTTCGCCGCTTGTTGTTCGGCAATTTGATTTCTACGTAATTGCGTTTCAAGCTTTTTCGCCTCTTCTGAATTTTCACCCCACAGCGATCGTACCTCTTCTAACTGCCTTGCGGTTGCTTCTGTTTTTCTGCGTGCCACTTCATATATTTGTTGCAAGCTATCTAATTTTGATTCCAGCTTTTCAGAATCAGTAGCGTTGTGCTTCATCTGCTCTTGTTGGAGCTTCATCTGTTGACGTAATGACGCTGTTTCTTTATTCATTTCCGTCATAGACTTATTAAATTCTTGATTATAAGCCTTAAAGGTTATTTGTACTTCATTACTGTTATTCGCCACATCATCACTCTCCTATCAAGCTGTTGCTCCACCCGTCGAACGCTAGTTTGTTTGCATATATACGCTCTACCGTTGCAATTGGGCTATGCCAAAAGGTTTCGTGGTCGATGCCAGCTATTAATACATAGAGTGCATAAAAGTCCTCCACATGCTTGATAACTAGCTTTGGTGGCGGTGTTTTTTTTTAGATTTCTTTGTTTGCTTGTGTAATGCTTGAGCAAATTCATTCGAGTCAGAAAGTAATCCCGTTATTAAAGTGGCATAAAGTTTAATGGTTTCAGGTAAGGGGTGGTGATACATTTCTAAAAATTCATCGAATGATAAGCCTAAATTTTTATTTGCTCCAAGCACTGCTAAATAAATAACAGCTATTAATTTTTGTTCATCGAATGCATTCAATAATTCAAGTGAATTTTCCTCATCAGCTTGAGAAATAAGTGTTTCAAGTCCTTTTATTTTCAATAAATCCTCAAATAAACTAGACGCTAACAAACCCATGTCATAGCCTTTTTTTACTGCGGCATTCGTTAAAAATGCAGGGTGTACTTTTGCATTAATAAAGCGTTTTTCAAATTCACCTTCAACTTCCACGATTTCGACTTCTTTTAATTCCACCTTTTGAATTTTCATTGCCTTATCCTCCTATTTAGTCAAAATAAAACACCCCCGTATAGGAGGTGTCATGTTAAGGTGTATCAGGTGTTGATTTCTCAACCAATGCACGTGTGAAATTTGTATGCCATTTTTCGGCGACTGTCTCATCTTCTAATTCAGCCGTGATAGCTTCGTAATAAAATTGACCATTGGCATCCGAAACAGCTGAGAAAGTTAGTTCTAACATAGCTAATTCTTCTTGTGATGTATCAATGTTAATGGTAAAGCCTCCTGCATTAGACGCTTTCGGGAATGCAATTAATTTTGTTAGGTCCTCAAATTCATCCAAAACGTCAGCTGTAAATACAAAATCTTTGCCTAGTGAATTTGAGCCATAGCTATAGATACCTGGTTTTAAATTTTCATTGGTTAAACCAAAATAATCACGCAAAACTTGGACAGGAACGTGGGCACTTACCGTTACATTTAATTTGGTTGTCACTGTTTTCTCACCGATTGTTGCACGACCGCACTTCTTCGATAAAACAACCGTTTCTGGTTCAGATGAAATTGTACCTACACAACCAAATTTTGTACCTGGTTGTTGTTCGCTCCCTTTGATAAATTGGATAGATGCGTTTTGAATATTCCACGCATCGAATTGTTCAATAACTTGTGCTGGCATTATAAGCCCTCCTCTATTAATTCTTGTAGTGCATCGTCTAACTCTGCTAAAATTTTTGGCGCTGATTTTTGTAAAGATCGGTCACTAAAATGTTGCGCCCACGGATTAGAAGGACCTCGTCCCTCATCAGGGAATACGAGATAGCCGAAGCTTCCTTTTTTGTTAGCCGCGCCGCCTTTCGACTTCACAACAAATTCTAAATTGGCTATTTCACTTGTGGACCATTTACTTTCCTTTGCGTGCTTTTTATTACTGACACGTGAAACTGGCAATAGATTGGTCATTTCTCTTGTTGCTATTTCAATACCACGTGTATGCAACACGCTATTAATCGCCTTTTCTGCACGATTCGGAAGCATTCTAATTTTTTCTTCAAGCGCCATGACATCGTTAAATTCAACTTGTGCTCTCATAGCTTCGTGCACCCTGTAACGATTTTACGGCCATATAAGACGATGATTCGATCAACATAACTGTCAGTATCTTTTCTTCGCAAACGCTGTTTCTGTGTACGTTCGAGCGTCATCATTGGTACATCAGATAACGCAGTAATAATATCAATCGTTCGTTCATCCAAATCGTCTCGATTTTCCGAGTAATAGTAGATCACGACATCTTGACTGATTGTTTTATTGTCATCATTTTTAATCATGTCCCCTGTCTCATAGACAAAGAAATGATAATCATTTTTCTTAAATTGTGCTTCTTCATCCTCTGCTAGATCATCCTCAAAAACAGGAAGACTAAAGGAGTCTAGCGCCGCAATCAATTTATCAATCTGTTCCTGCATCTTGCTTTTTGTCTTGCTCATACACACCCACCTCCTGCAAGTAAAAATAGAGATACATTTTTTCACGGTCGTGATCTACTTTGATAACATCGTATTCTGTACCATCCTTAATCACTTTCAATTTACTCTTATTAAACCTTTGTAATTGTGGAGGATAATGTGTACGAATCTTTAAATCCAATACAGCACTCAAAACTTTGGCCATTTCATAATCTGCCTCGCGACATGACATTTCTTGATAAGCAAGCCGCCCCATTGGTACATATTTTTCACCAATACGCTTCCCCTTTGGAGATCGTTCTGTTTCCTTTGTACCGTACTGGATAAAGCCATCATTTAGCACATCACGGATTTTCTTGTTCGCCATCAGCATCCCTCATTTCCAATGCAACGTGTAAGATAAGGCGTTTAAGTTCATCTGCAAAGTTCTTCTCAAATTCATCAGCTGCGTTATTGTAAACATAGCGACAACGTTCCAATAGGAGTTCCGTTTCCCATGCCTCTAATTCAAAAGAAAAAGCCTTACTCGTCAATTTCTTGAAGTAAGACTTTGCTCTATTAATGATTCGATTTAATTCCGCATCTTCGTCATCCCAGGTAATACGTAACCGATGTTTTAATTCTGTAAGTAATTCAGACATGGTTATTCGTCACTTTTCAGTGCATTTTCAGCCTTAATAGCTTCGTCCTTACCTTTTACCTTTTCACCGTTAGAAAGCTCATAATAGCCTCCTCCTGTATGCTTAGGATGCTCTGAAACATGTTCTTCTGACTCTCCCTGTTCATCAATCGTTACCTCTGCAAGATAGATTTTTTCGTATTTTGGATGAACGCCTGTTAAAAAATAGACACGTTCTTCTGTAGCTTCAAAACCTTCTGCTGGGTACGTGTCTCCTGCATTGTACATATGGCCTTTGTGTTGCAGTTCTTTAAATGGATTAACTACTTTTGCTGTAATCATATGTTACCCTCCTTAAGGTGTATCTGGTGTTTGTGTCGCACCAGTTGATGCATTATTAATAGCTGTATTTGTAATATCAAATACTGTAAATGCTTCGTTATCTAGTGGTTGTCCATTTATTAATTGACGAGTTAAATAAAGACGTTGGTCTTGAATCATTCGCACATGATCCGATGATTCTAACGTTGCCTTGCCTGCGCCCATCCAGTAGTCTTTTGGTTTACCTGAAACCATTTTGTTTAGCGGTACAGCTGAACATTTAATGATGTCAAGCTCTGGTACTGGGAAATTGCCAAAAGTCCAAACACCATCCTCACGTTGTTTAGCACCATACGCAAATAATTTAGAGTAGTAGTCAAATGGGTTGATAATTAAAACAACATCTTGCGCATCACGTTTACCATTTTTTGTTGAGGGTGCTAGAATTTTTGTGCCAATCTCGTGAGGTGTAAATGACACTAATTCTACTGTCGCTTTTTCAGGATATACGCCACCAACTACCGCACCATCCAGATTTCGCATCATACCAATCGGTTGTTTGTTCCCTGTTCCGTTGACGATTACTTTTTCTAATTCTGCTGATACAACTTCTGCCATGATTGCTCGCACATATCGATCTAACCATTCAGGGCCAAGTTCAAACATTGCTTTACATACAACTAAGAAGCCTGATAATTTGTATGCTTTTGCTTCAATTGTTTTGAAACCACTATCCATCATTTCTTGAATTTCGTCGCATACATCGCCCCAATATGCTGTTGTAGCACCTTCTTTACGTACAACCCATTGTGTAGTAGCACCAAGTTGCGTAAAGTTTACGAGTGATAACAAAGGATGATCCAGGGCTAAATCTTCAAATACACGATCATATACTGTCGGAGGCATAAGCGCTAATACCTCATCGAAAGATTCCACTTCAATCGCTTGTGAATAAAATTTCTTTTCTTCATTTGTTAATTGACGTACTCCGCGGGAAGCCAAGACTGTCGCATCCCATTGTTGTTCATTTGCGCGTTTTGCTTCACGGATGGTTGTGTTCATCACATCCTGATAATGAGTAAAATTCTCTTCATATTGCTGTACAATACGGGCCGCAACTTCTGCTGCATCGCCATTTTCAAAAGCAGCTTTCAAACCATCAATTTGTGCTTGTTTGTCAATGCCTTTTGGCTCTTTATCTAAATTTTTTATACCTGTCATGTAAATGACCTCCTATTTTTAAATAAAATAAAAACGCCTACTCAGTTGAGTTGCGTTGTAATTTGTTTAAAATATTATTTTGTTGTTGTGTGGGTTCCTGCGTAAAACGAGCGAGGACACTTTTTTTAAATGCTTCTGCATTCGCTTTGTCCGCTTCGTCATCTTTAGTGTCCTCTGTTACAGTAGCAAAGCCAATCGCCACCGCTTCGTCTGCCGTGAACCACGTTTCATTTATCACAAATTGCTTCATCTCATCGCGTGTGATTTGCGCTTTGGTCATATAAATATCTAAAAGTGATTCGTCTAGTTTTGCCATCATATCAATAGTCTTTTGCATTTCTGTTTTAGAACCGATAGCAATTGTCCATGCCTCATGTACCATTATCATAGCACCCGTATTCATGATTAATTCATCCGCGGCCATAGCAATAATAGATGCAGCTGAACAAGCCCAACCATCAACAATGATTTTCACCTTTGCTTGATGATCCTTCAATCGGTTGTAAATCGTAATGCCGTCAAAAGCATCGCCACCAGGTGAATTTAAGCGTACTGTAATATTGCTTGTTTTGACTTGTTTTAGTGCTCGATCAATATCGTTAGCCGATGTGGAATCATACCACCAGCTTTCACCGATGTCACCATAAATAGTTAAAACTGTTTCATCGTTATCCTCGTCCACTTCGACAGTGAAGTTTTTCGGGATTTCTGGCACTAGGTCCTCATACTGCGAATTTTTGAAACGTCTTCGTCTTTTATTTGCTTGAACTGTCAATTTTCCTCACCTCCTTTTAATGCCTCTTCTGCATCTTGATAGTTCTTTGTTACATGTCGCTTATTCGCTATTTCATCATCGACTATTTCATGGCCCAACTCGCTTAAAATATCATTTATTGTATAGACACCAATCGCAAACATTTTATCGAAAGCCGTTGCCAACTGTACGATGTCTGTGATTTTTATTTTCGATGTGTCTATCTTTACATAAGTACGATTTAGATAGTCTTCTTTGGAATACGCCTTGCGATTAAATTCGTCCTCCATCATCTCGGCTGGCGGATTCAAGGCAAACATAATAAAATTGTCGGTCTGTTTATCGATGTCAGCTAGGTCGCCTTTCAACAAGCCACGAGGCACGTGAAATGCCATTGCTACATAATTAAAAATGTCGTCTATTAGATTACTAATATCTCGGCTGTCAATGGTTAACCCGACTTTTGCATCTGACATATCCTCTAGTTCAAAACCGTCTTGTAATTGAAAGGCGACACTTTTTTTATCCGGATCAAACCAATTCTTCAATTGCGTTTCAAACATGTCATCAATTTTCTTTTGTGTCTCATCATCCTGCGCCCTTAAAAAATCACCTTTGACTAATACGCGCTTATTATTTTTTAGCTTGTAATAACTTTTAGCTGCTTCAATCATTTTCCCGTGAGATTCATATAAATCATTGATAACGGATAGAATTTTCGTGTCGGTTAACTTTAAACGAATGACTTCGGATTCTTCAAACGTCTTGTTCATCGCTAAGTTTCCAATTTGGATTCCTGAATATTTATTCTCCTGAAAAGCGAACTCTTCCACATTAAAACTGTCAGCTATGTAGAAGTTATCATTCTGCATGACTATTAAACATTCACCTTCATAGATAAATTTACGAATAGCTTTATGAAAGAAAGCCGTTGCATTTTGATTTTGATTCGGCTGCACGTTTAAAGCATAGTACATGTTCCCACGATGAGCCTTTCCTTCTTTAAATGTCTTTATTTCGCACCTTGATAGTGCATTTGCAATTAAATTCACGCAAGTTTCTACTGCAAGCTTTTTGTAATAATACTCTGCTGATAATTCGTAATAGCAGTCTTTTAAGCTATCTAATTGGCCGTTTTTAAAAAACCTCTTCACCCATTGCCACATACTCAAGTTTCTCACCTCCTAGTAGCTGTATGTTTTGAATGCTTTTGCTACATTTTCGGGCGTTATCGTCGATGTCTCAGCAATTTCTAATTCGAATTGCAAAGCGTGCAACAACGCAAAAAAGCCGTCAGTCTTTCGCATCTTCGGCTCGATTTTTTCATATGTGATGTTCCCTTTACCATCTGGCTGTACATAGGTATTTCTTGTATACCAACGCATCATTAAGTCATTGCCCCATATAATATTTTCGTAGGCAAACATTTCTTCTATGGTAGGTTGTAACTTTGTATGCGTTACTGTTCCACTGCGAGCGATGTCAAGAGCAAAACCATAGCTTTGAAATACTTCCCGCAAGTGATTGATTCGCATTAAATCACTCGCAATTTTTTTAATACGATAATATTTAGATTGCTCTGCAAACCACGCTGCAATGATTTCAGGTTTATTGGTTTCTTCATAAATGATTGTGACCAAACCTTGTTCTTTAGCAAGTTCAATATCGACTGCGTAATTAAATAATTTTAGTGACCGATGATTGATAAAGGTATGATGCTTCCAATATCTTTTACCATCCTTCTTAAACAGTAAGCCAACGCCAACGAAATCCCGCGTATCTGCGTAATCAATACCGCCTATGCATTCAGCACCTTTTAAATCTGGCAATGGGCGATTTGTTGCTACGATTTTATCCCAATCTGCCACACCATCGGCTGATAGTTGGGAAGGTTGATTCATACGCTTTGTCATAAATTCAATTTTTGCAGATGGTCGATTCTGCATACGATCATATTCTAATTCCATTTCAAGCATCAAATCGGGTAAATGCATAAGCGATGGATTTGCCTTTTCCCACATACGCTTGTTATCTGCTTCTTCTGGATCGTCTAATCGGCACATGAAAGGGAACAAACGAGAATTAGAAATCTCGCCTAGAAGCACTTGTTCTGCTTCTTCTTTCATCTGATCTAAAAATCCATCACGAACATTTCCGTCAGTTGTCAAATAAATACGACGAGCTCGTGGTACTTTACCTAGACCAGATGTAAACACTTTAATATTATCTTCCGTTTCATAAGCATGTATTTCATCAAATACCACAACGCCTGGACGGAAACCATCTTTCGTTTTAGCGTTATTTGTATAGAAGCTTACTTCCGATTTCGTTTTGATGTGGCGGATTACTTGCAAAGTTTTTTTGAAATGTTTTTTGAATGTTTTCCAGTGATCCTCTAAGACGTCATGTAAATCGTTAAATGACGTCTTAGCTTGTTTCTCCGATGTGGCCACAATATCAATGTTATAACCTCTGATACCTTGTTTGCCGCACATGTGAAATGCAAGTGCTGCTAAAAATGCATTCTTCCCTGCGCCTCGCCCCATATATAAAAGAAATTCATTGAAAACAAGTGAATTATCATCATAAAAAAGCCCGAACATACAAGCAATAACGAACTTCTGCCATATGAAAAGTTTAAATGGAAAGTATTTTTCAATGGATTCAATCGCTTCTTCAATAGCATTTTCATCAATCCACACATTTTCTTGCGCTAATTTCTGTTCTACTAATTCTATTAATGCAGTTACATCTTTACTAACAACAATTTCACCACTACATACAGCAGCAATGTAGTTTTCAATATGGACATTACTTTTTTTAGTAGTCATCATCCTCACCTTCTATTTTTATTTCACTCGTTTTAAGTCCTAATTCGCTTAATATTTTCAACATCTGGGCATTCGTTTTATTGAGCTCGCCAATACTATCATTTTTCTTTTCACCACGAGCACCTGGAACTATAACGCCTCGCTCCTGAATATCCTCAATAAGCAAATTTTTCACATCCCATAATGCAAGGTAATCATCTACGAGATTCATAAAGTGCGCCTGAGTGGCCCCTTTTTCAAAAAGCTGATCTCGAAGGTCTTTTTCAATCCTTCTTCGCAACTTTTTGTTATCTGGTACTAACTCAACGATTTCGGGTGCAATTATTACGGCTTCTTGCCCACTTTCCTGTGTGCGTTGTTCCCTTTTTTCCTTCCACTTGTATCGCTTGTACCAGGATTTCACCGTATTTTCTTTGACATTGTATTTTGCTGCAATGTCTTTATACTTCTTACCTTCTAGCCAATCCTCAAAAGCTAACTCATGATTTTGCACCCTCACCGCCCACCTTTCCTATTGTATATTTATACATTGTTGTTTAGTGTGCATGTTCTCACGTAGAAATCTGAAAAATTTATTCATTCCTGAACCCTTCCCGTTGAAAGAATCCCTTAAAAAAGGCGAAAGTTTTTGACCGGGGGTGTCTACTTGACGTACTGTAAATGCTTGTCAGCAAAGTCGACAATGTAATGGATCTCATCAGACGTAATGCGTAAAAGCTCACTAGTGAAGATGAGCTTACTTTCAATGGCCAACTGCTCACGTACTTTATCAATCGTCATGTGCTTACACTTACGCGAGTTAACACAGTCACGGATTTGTTTGTAACGATAGTATGCGTACCGAGTGAAAGCATTCAGCATATCACGCTCATACCATTCACGCTCATCTTTAGTTACAACAACATCAATAGCAACTGTGTCATATGTCCATCCACCGTTTTGTATAATCATTTACAAATCACCACTAGCATTATTTAATTCATTAACAATAAGGTTGTATTCTTCAATCCATTCAATTGGAATGTACTCTTTGTTATCAAAATATCTATTGGTAGCTTTTTCTATTTGATTCAATCTTTCTTCTAACCAGATGAATCTTGGTGTCAATCCTAATGCAGGTTTATTCCGTTTTCTTAATTCATCGTAAGTAGGTAATCCTCCTTCCACTACACAACCTACACGCTTTATAAAACCTTCACATATAGGACAACGTAAACCATCTCTATTGTCAGCAGCAATAAAGATATGATTCGCATCATTCATACAAATACAAATTACATTCCCCATAATCTACCACCTCTCGTCATTCATAAACTTATTTGCTCTTGTTGCCTCTAATCGATCATGCACATCGTTATGACACTTGATGCATAAGCATTGTAAGTTACCTAGATTCAATGACAGATGCGGATGCGTCTTTACTTCTTTCATGTGATGAACGTTCTCAGCTTTATGATAACGTCCGGCTGCTTTACATAACTGGCATTCATAGTTGTCACGCATTAATGCTTTCTGTCTTAATTGCATCCACTCACGACTCTTGTAAAACTTCATGAGTTGCCCTTTATCAATAAACCCTAGTAGCTCCTGCATTCGTTCTTGTTTAATGGTCGTTCTCATAGTCTTCCCAAGCTGTTCCAAACAATTTGACTTTTGTTTCATCATCTAGCAGATAGTATACTTTCATCGCTAAATCGAATGGTAAAACTGAATTGGACTTTAACCCATACTCTTTTTTCATACTATCGAGTATCTCTTTGTAATGTCCTGTATAGTAACTATCGATAAAAGCACCACTACATTTTGGACAATCTATTTTTCTTTTGTGATCTTCAATTGTTTGACATTGAATCACTTCTGAATGCCCACACCCTAAACATATAGCTTTGTATTGGGCTGACTGTTTACTCTTATACACATGTTCGTGAAGTGCATTGCCGATTTTTTTTAAATCAACTTCTCGAGTGACAACAAAGCAACCAGCATTAAGTATCTCCTTGCTTTCCAGTATTGCAATAGCTTCTTTCACTTGAGCAATTTCATCTTTAATACCACGTACACTTTCTTCCTCTTTTTCAATGTCTTTTTTGAAGTTATCAAGGTCCATTTCTTTCTCTACAACTCTCTCTTGTAAAGATTTTAATCTCTCATTCAATGCCTCAGTTACCTTTTCCATTTGCCCATCCCCCTCTTTCCTTGACATTCCGATTGTAAACGTTGAAACTCCTGTGCAATTTTCTTTGCATCAAAGTTTTTTCCGATAGCCGTTTCAATCTTGTCGTCTATATATTCAGAAGCTTTCATTACTTCGTATTGAATGCTTGTCCGTGCATTAATAAGTGTCTGACCTAACTCTCGAATTTCAGTTAAAGTGACATTACCAACATATCCATTTGGTTCAATGAACTGTTTACACACTTCTTCAAACACTTCCCCTAACTTTTCAATTACTTGCTCTTTATCCATTTGTTCATCCCTCCACAATTATTTTTTAGCTCTGACAGGTCTACTAGGCGGCGCTGGTGCTTTATGTAACCAAACACCATTCCCGTCATATATCTCTTTCGCTAAGTCCCCCAAGAATAAATAATAAATTTGTCGATGGTAATGTTCTGGTATGTCTTTTAATTTCCAGACTTCTTTTTTACGCTTTGTTATAACAGCATCATTACTAGCTATATCCCTAGCTTTACGTAACTTTTTAAGGCGTTTGCATATCCCGTTTCGACTTCTCCTTACATTTTTAGAAAGCGTTTTTTTACTTTTCACAGCTAACACCCTCTCAATGCATAATAAAAAGCCACACCTAGTTAGATGCGACTCTGTAGTGTTGACGATTCCGCAATCGTCTATTTAGTTGGAAGACTAAAAAGTAATTCTATTACTCTGCGCCGTTCTACACGCGAACTATTGCATTACCATCATATAACGGATATTCAATAGTTTCAGCCAACACTTAGTAAGGTACTATTTTAATACCTTACTTTGAAGAAACCTTTTGAGCATATTCCATCATACGCATAGCATTAGCATGTTTAATTTTTATATAGTTCGTACTATAATTTAATTCATTTGCAATTGTTTCGAGCGTCTTACCCTCTACGTGCTTACGATATAAGATTTTGTATTCCAGTCCGTCAAATGTGCTAATGAGCTTTTTTAAATCATGAAGATCATTCAGTCTATGAGCCAACTCGTATTCAATTAATTCGATTTTCCCTTCTACATTAGCCCCGAGTGATTCCGCTTCTAATCTGTATTTACCTAAGTCTTCTGGATTTTCCCAACGTCTTAACTCACGTTTTGTTTTATTAAGATTAAATTCAAGGTAAGCTATTTGTTCCTCGAGTTTACGATAATCCTTCAACCATTCGTGCATGATGTGCAGCACCTACCTTGTTTGTTTATTTAATCCTCAAAATGTGCAGTACTTACTGCCCTGTTTTATCTTTTAATTTTTTCAAGCAATCTTCGTGATACCAAAGTGAAAAACCATCATTCGTAGTGGCATTATCAACTAAATTTTCCTTACTGTCTTTTCGATTACACCATAAACAAGTTTCTTTTTTCTCCATTTTTACCTCTCCTTTTACTGTGCAATATCTTTCAAGTGCTACTTACTTAATTTCGATTGTTCCTTACTTAATTTCATGAATTTCTTTATTAAAAAGTCTTTTCATTTCTTCTTTATCTGCTTTTATCCACTCTCCGTAAGAAAAACCACAATCTCTACAATGGTAATCTACGTACCAATATCCCTTTTTACTGTTTATTCCTTCGCTACAACAACTCATATTAACAGGTCTATTATGCTTGCAAAGAAACTGTTTTAACCATTTTGAAAAGCTTACTTTTATTTTCAAATCTAAACTCCTCGCTACTTCGCATTTTTTATCAGCCACGACCCTCAGAATGTTTAGTCATCTACTTTTTCTTTCACAAGAGATAATAATGTTTCAAGCAATGGTTTTTCTAATCTTAAAAGAGTCCATTGTATGCTTGGTCTGACCTCAAACTCTGACAGCCCTTCTTTAATTTTATTTTGTAATATGTTCAGTCGAACTTTTTCTAAATCTGCAAATGAATTTTTTTCCACTGCCGTTTGCCCCTTCCTGAACAATCTTTATCAAGTGGTCATTCATCTTCATTACGAATTAAATGTGGTTGCACTCTGGATTTTGGCAATCGTAGCAAAGTAACTAATCCAAAATCATGTAATGCATTTTCTCCTTTAATCGCATCCTCTGGAATCCACACTTCTAATTTAATTCGATGATAGCCTTTGTGTTTACCCGATTTACTAGGTGCATGTACAGAGCAATTACCAGACATTGGCGCTAAAACTGCCATGCTATCAGGATTATTTTCAGTAATCTGTCCAGCTACCTTTTGAACAGTTTCTGGTGTTACGTCAAAAATTACATTTCTCATTTTAGTAGCTCCCTTACTTCGCATTTTTTATCGATTACTCTTGAAACTCAACTTCCACCTCTACCCATTCAAAGTGCTTCATCATGTGCGTATGACCTGCATTACAAATAGCATCTTTGCCATATTTATCGAAAATTGCTTTTTCCCAATTTTTCATCCATTTTTCTGCGGCTTCTTTGTCATAGATAATATTCGCTTGGTTTAAATCATCTGTAAGCCACTCAGTATCTTCATCCTCTGAATAATATTGAGGTACTGTACTATCGTTAAATTCATCTTTCAAACGCAGCACCCATGCTTCTTGTTTCTCTGCCATTTCCAGTCGCCCTTCCTGCGCCAAATTTATCGTTTAATCCCAACGACCATGCTTTTTCAATACATCAATAATTTCATTTATAAACGGTTCATCCGTATTAATCGTGATATAACTGTTAAATGGCTTTTTCCCGTCCTTTTCCCGTCCATCTTCGATATTGCCTGCAATCCTATCAAGCATTATCCACATTTCATTCTGAGTGAATGGATCAATGTATTTGTTTAAATCCTTATGGCTCAAAATAGTGTATTTGCGTGACTTACCTTCTAGTGCAGTTCCTTCGAACGCCTCTTCTGGCAGTTTAGCAATTGTCTCAAATACACCCTGTAAACGATTCTTTTCGATGATCTCTTTTACCTCATGGTTGATTCGCGTAAAGCTAGTATTCATGTTTACTTGCTCCTTTCTGTTGAACAATATCTTTCGATTAATCCTTAGAACGGATTATCTGTAAGAACCGATATTGTGTTTTCACATGATTTACATACAACTTCGACTACACTTTCGCCAGTAATGCGTAACTCAATTTCTGATTCTTTTTGCAGCCCATCTTGAACCGTTTCATTAGCCAAACAATTTTCGCATTGAATGTAAAAATTATTTCGAGAAACTGACATCTCTTCATCTCCATTCCTGAACAATATTTATCATATGTTCCTCATCAAAAATGGTATTTCTTCATTTGGAGTAAATTCAATGCTGTTCGAATCTTCTAACGCTTTCTCTGCTGCTTCTTTAATACAGCCGTAATACAATCCACTTCCCGAAAAACGTTTATCCTTTGCAATTATCTTGTTACAATCCTGGTGCAAATAAAATCGTGTGTGCTGCTCATCCTCTTTGGCTGTAACACAAATCGCACTCTTACCTTTGTCTATTGCATCCGTACAACCAAAACACGGATGCTCCTTTCGTGTCGTTACAATTTTCTTGCTTGTAATATCCAGCATTATCGAACTTCCCCCTTCACTTTCTTGTCATTTTTTCGATTTGTTTGCGATTGAGTTTTGACACACCTTTAGGAAACCCATATTGCTTGCGTACCTCTTCGCGAGTCATGCCATGCTCTAAACGACAGTGAGCTTTTGTAATGACAATACCGATGTGGTTACAATTCTTCACAGGACATTTGAGATAACCACCATGTTTAGCATTCCAATATGGTTCAGTCATCACGCACCCCCTACCGCTTCTAAATAATGCACAGTGTATATGCCCGATTTAATTCGGACGCAATGATCTCTGAAATATTGAAGTGGTATGGATTTAGCACCGCCATTAACCAGACCAAACCAAGCAGTTTCTAATTGCTCAAATTTTAGATAATAAATTTCAGGCTCGTTTTTTCCTTCAATCCAAAAGCAGATTAGTAAAAATGCATTTGCACCGTTGTAATGCCAAGAACGAAGTAATTTATATTGATCGTCAGTTAAATTTTTTAGCGGAAAGTTTTTTAATTTAGTTTCTTTGGCATCGAAAATAATTGCTTGTCCTTTATAAATGCCGCTATAATCCACCCATGTAGCCTTTTCTAGCTTTGCTTCTACCTCGTTTTTATTTACCTCTATGATTTTCAAAGGAGGCGGTACTTTTCGGACATCTGCAAAATTGTTGTTTCGATATTGATTATTTGTCATATCAATTAAATTTTCGAAAAGCTTCCCTCTGTTAGCATGACTTCGCGAATAATTTCGTTTACGTGTTCTCATTCTCTTTCAGCCCCTTTAGTTTTTAAGAAACCCATTGTAATTCCTGTGAATCAAAAATTATTGACTCATCACCAATTCGCACCAGCACCGATTGACCATCAACTTTTTGCACAATACCTTTTTTACCTATCACGTGACTAAAATAATATTTGCGATATTCATAGATTTCAGGATTATCCTTAACCTCAATGACCTTCACTGTCTCATGCACTCTAAAAAATGCACGAGACGATTGTGAAAAATCTTCAAATAAACTTAACTGGCGTAAACTACTTTTCAACTGCTTACCCTCCTTTGTCTAAACTGACTACCTTATTTTTTTAATGCTCATGATGATGTAGTCTTGCGGGATGTCGTTCTCCCCACCCTCTTGCAAGTAAATGACTTTCACTTCTACAAACCTACCTGTGTACAATATTTTGTCACGGTCAAATTCGTTTATTTTCAAAATGTCTCCCACTCGAAAACTCCGATTGTTGAAACCCCACATGAATGTTTTCAGCCCTTGTACTACCGCTTCAAACTGTTCAGGATAACTGTCTAATTCATGCGTCATCGGCTTTTCTTTTTGCTCAGACTCTATGACTTCCTGCCGCTTCTCTTTTGCGACAGATGGTGTTAGTGGTTTACCTTCCTCACGCTGCTCTACTAACACCTCTTGCTGTTTTTTTTCTGGCAAGCGTGACATTTCATAAGCCGTCGTAATATTGATGTTTCCCTCACTAAATTCCTCTTTTAATTCATGAGTTAATTTTTTATTTATGCTGTCCATCCGTTGCACTTGTGCCGATGAAACGCCCATTAGCTGCGCTACAATCTCACGTTTACGTCCTGCTAGTTGATAGCCGTTTTCTTGCAACTTTTGTAACAATTCATGTAGTCGCGCTGCCTGTTGCGTTTTTTCTGCATCTGTTAATACACGAGTTGTTGAATTCGCTAATATGAGCTGCAACTCTGCTTGTATGTCGTCTGTCGATTTAACAATTTTGCAAGGTGCTTTTTCAAAATCATTATTACCTTCGCTTTGTAGGTCCTGCATTGCTTTTAAACGTCTGTGTCCGCTAATCAACTCATACGTGCCATCGTCTTTAATACGCACTACTAAGTTTTGCTGTAGCCCCAATAACTCAATACTCGCTTTAAGGTCTTCTACATCATCTACACTGTAGTTGTTCTTTGACGAAGGCTGTATGCGGTCTAACGGTATGTGTTCAATCTTAAAGGCGACACTTTGCTTCTTTGACTCTGAGTTCATAAGTTGCGATAGATTGAATTTTGACATTCGCTTGCTCCTTTCTTAAAATGTGCCCGAAACTATCACAATCCCAAATATTCATATACTAACGCTACATAGTCCACGCAAGCAGTTGAACGCTTCGCATATTCTAGCAATGGCTTTCCTGTGAACGTCATTTCATCAACCTTCACTGTCTTTCTAATACGCGTTGCAAACATTGGATAACCTTGCTGCTCTAATAGTTCCGCTCCTTGTTGATTCACGCTACTCCGTTGATACATCGTGATAAAACACCCTGCAAAACGAATATCGCTATTAAACTCGCTTACATCGTCAATCTGCTCTATAATCTGCTTTAATCCATCGAAACTAAATTGATCTACTTTGATTGGTACTAGCACATCATCAGAAGCTACTAATGCATTTACTACCGTCATATTGATATCTGGCGCATTGTCGATGATGCAGTAATCGTATTGTTCTTTTACTTTTTCCAGTTTTTTACGTAGTCGTGTTTGTTGTGGTAGAGATACATCCATCAAGATTTCTTTATTCGCTCGCAACAAATTCATATTGGCGGTGATAATGTCTAGCCCTTCATAAGCTGTTTGTTGAATGACGTTATCCACATCCATCTTTTTATCTGTTAATAACTCTGATAATCCATCACTCTCAGGATCATACAAACCAAAGAACTTTGATGTGTTCCCTTGCTTGTCGTTATCAATGAGCAATACACGTTTCCCATGCAATGCCACTAGCGTATAAGCTATATTGATAGCCGAAACTGTTTTAGCTACCCCGCCTTTTAAATTAATTATGCTGATCGTCTTCATCGTCATTTATTGTTCTTCTCCTTTTACGATTTATTGGCGTGTCAATCCGCTTCATGTACACATTTATATATGCACCACTTACGTAATCCGAAAATGACACTGACATTTGTTTGAACTGATAATTTTTATACATTTTTTCAAAGATTTCTTGCGCACTATTTTCTTCTGTTGCTATTTTAGTAGCTTTTCTACGTGTTAACTTTGTATCTGAAACCGTCACTTTAGTATGCTGCTTTAAATTACGTGAAGGCGTATAACCTTTTGCTGTTTTCGGTCCCTTTTCCTTAACTAGGTACTCCCCTAATTTCTTAAACCCAAGATCGGAATCTTCCAAACGATCTGAACTTCCTCGCCCTCTATTCCACAGTATTTCCGCCACTTCTCTATCTGGGAAATTTGTTACCATGTGATGATGCGCACGGACTTTTTCACCGTTTCTCGTATGTTCCGTTGTATAAATATATTTCAACTCAAAATCTGCATACTTCTCCTGTTTCTTTAACCAATGTTTCATGCGTCTGATAAGATTGACCATATCTCTTTTTGCTTGCTCATAGTCTTTTGGTACATACTTGTCCGAATACGTGTACGTCATATATAAATCGTGGAATGGACGAAAATTCGTATTAATTAATCTGACTACATGTTTCTGCCTGTTCTTTTCATTTAATCTTTCTTGTGCCTTACTGCTGTTTTTATCACTCTTCACACGTTTCCCTTGAGGTATCTTCCAATACGGGTATGCTTCCACCTCTAAAACAGCACCACTCCAAATACTTTTTACACGATATCCTGCAATCACTTTATCTAGTAAGCTATCTTCGTGCATTCCCGTACGTTCTGACTCACCAAACGCTTCTTCGTATGCTGCTAATACATGTTTAACCTGGTGCTTTCTATTCTTCATGGCTTCTCTCTCCCAATGATGTTAATAATCTATAATCCTTGTTAATTTTGGAGCATGGTCGTAAACCTAATATCCAATACAAGGACGTAATTGACTGATTGCCATGAAGGTTGCTATACTAGCGTTAAGGAATTTGGCAATAGTCAAATGAGCCGTGCTTACTGGTCAGAGTGTGTACGGCGTTTTTTATTGTTTAAAATCAAAGCCTTTGCGACTTCTCACAAAGGCTTTTCTTTATGGCGCTGGAATTGTGCGTGGTCTACCTGTTAAACGGTGAATAATCAACCACTCATCAGCTAGCTTTTTACTAATTAGCCAGTTATCTGGATTTAAACGAAAACTCGCTATGTGTATCTTTTGCTGTCTTGTAAGATTGTGACCTTGTTTCATGAAATCATTCCCCCTCATTTTTGATGGATGATAGAAGCTAGACACTCGTGCCGCTTCTTGGTATAATCGCAGTAAGTCAAATTTCGTTAGATGCTGTTTAATCGTTCGCGCGATTAAGCAGTTTTTTTATGTCCTTAATTTGGTTTTGCATCTTTCGTTGATCTCCTTTGCATGTCTAGTTGACTAGCAATCTCAAATAATTTATTACGCCGTTGTTCTTTCATTTGACCTTCCAGGCGCTTGATGTAATCGATTCTATTTGTCAAAAAAGCTATACGCTCCTTCACTGAATCGAAATCACCTTTTTGAAAATGCCGATTAATCGCTATTATTAAGTCGTTACAGCAGGCTTTTTCTTTAGAAAGCTCCAATTCCAAGTTGTCACTGCCCCCTATAACTTTCTTATTTTCAAAATCTACGAAAACTAGATTTCTTAATGCTTGTCCGTAGGCTTGTTGTAGTTGTTCCATATCCTTTTTCCCCCTATGCAATTTTCAAATTATTTGACTACTCTTAGTTGCCAATCTAAATAAGAAGGAGCAACACGCTTATTTATTATCTTTTTGCATTTATCACAAAAGCATCTGTTTTCGTACCATGTGTAGTGAACTACTTCACCTTTTTCAAAGCCACTCAAGCACTCCGCACAATACTTGCTGATTGTTTCCTCCAATCGCTTCACCTCTTCTGAATTTAAATAATCAATTAACGTTGCTACCGTCATATAAGCTATAAGTTACGTCTATACCGTCATTGGCTCGGTATCACAGCGCTTTGTTTTTTTGTTATGTATAAAGATTTCACATCAAGCAGCTTGTAAATTCTCCACTTAGAGGACTAGGCTAACCAACCTTTACTTTTACAAACTGCTTGACATAAGCGAGCATTGTACTCGCAAACGTCTTTTGTGCTTGTACATTTATAGTGCTTTTTCTTCAAGTTCTTCACCAGCAAGCCACTTATCCTCATCCAAAAATCAAATAGAAATTATCATCTAGAAACTTAGCCATTCTAATTGCGTGAAACGACCATTTATCACCCTGTGAATTTGGATAATGAACGAATTTTTCAAGTTCCTTTTTGAATCTAGGTGCATACAACAAATTAGTTTTTAACCAAAGTTGTTTTCTAGCTGTTCGTTCTTCTAAGTCTTCCATGGACCAATAACGCCCACTTAATTTTTCTCTTTGTAGTTCTTCGAATTCGACTTTTTTCACAAGAACATGATCATCAGGTACTTGCACAGTCAAATTTATTTGTAGCTGTTGCATTTAACCACCTCGTTTTCAAGATACTTTATTATTATCATCTTTGATTTTCCGTTCCATTTTCATTCCAGCGATCACACCACTCACTATCGCTAATTGAATATCATCTAACGACAAAAATTCTTCTAGTGTTTGTTTCAACACATCTCTTTTTTTATTAGTAGGTTCTTGTAGCGTCATAAAATCACATCCTTTCAATTATTTCGTCACATTATGTTGCATCTGTTAACATTATAGTTACTTAAATTAATCAAGTCAATATATTTGTTGCTTAAAGTAACTTTTTTTGTTATCTTAATTTTAGAAAGGAGATATAAAATGAATAGTCGTATCGAAAAGTTAAGGAAAGAACTTGGTCTTAATCAAGAAAAATTCGGCGCAAGATTAGGTGTCACCAAAGCTGCTATCAGTAGAATGGAAAAGGGCGTAACCAACGTGACCGATACAATGCTCAAATTAATATGTAACGAGTTCCAAATTAATGAAGAGTGGATACGCGATGGAAAAGGCGAGATGTTTTTATCGCAAGACGAAATTTTTGCAGATATTGTTGTAGAAGCAATGAGACGTGGGAATGAAAAAATAAGGGATTTAATTGTCGAGGCCAGCGAGTTAGATGAGTTGCAATTAAAAACATTATTGGACTTCATCAAATCAATTAATGCAGGAAAACAAAAAGCAACTCCGTCAAAATGAGTTGCTTTTTTTATATATTGTTTTAGTTAAGGTGTGTAAAAGTTCTAAATCTCGTTGATTTTCAACCTTCAAAACTATTCTAATAATGTCTAGTCGCTCTTGCGTAAGGCTACTTTTATAGATGTTTGTTAATTCAATTAATTTTTCATGTATTTCTTCGCGGTCCGACATACAATCACCTCTTAATAAAAATTATATAAGAACACTCGTTCTTATCCGACGCTAATTATGTAATAAAAAGATTCACCCCATTATTTACAACATTCGACATTTTTGTTGTTAGTTATATTGTATACATAAATTTTAATTTTGTGAAAAAGTTTTACATGACGTGCATCGACATATAAAGAAAGTTTTTCCTCGTTATACAAATCCTCCGGGTAAAATGTCCCAATTAAAGTCGCTTTTTATCGAAATATACAGAAATACATCTAATTGTGTCGAAATGTAATTTATTCTACGTTGCTATAAGTTGATATAAAAAACGGTTTCATTTTGCTATAATCAGAATTGATTTGGCAGAAAGGAGAAATCATTATGGCCAGCTTCACAAAACGAGGGGATACTTGGCAATACGCAGTCAGCAACTATGTTGATGGTAAATCACGACCGATACGTAAAAGTGGATTTCGCACAAAAAAAGAAGCTCAAGTTGCTGCCGCAATTGTTGAGCAAAAATTAAACAAAGGACAACAAGTCGTTGTTAAAAATAAATCATTCAGTCAGTATTTTGAAGAATGGATTGAGATATTTAAAGATGGTAAACACAAGGATACAAAGAAGCGCTATAAGACATCATTAGATCATGTTAAAACTTATTTTAAAGATAAGCCCATGCAACAAATCACAAGAAGCGATTACCAGGAGTTTATTAATCAATTTGGAAAAGGTCATTCAAAGGAAACGGTTCGAAAATTAAATGTTCATGTTTCAGCTTGCGTGAAGAGCGCAATTGTGGACGGCTTTATAGGAAATGATTTTACTAACGGAATCGAATTACATTTTACAGTTAAGGCAAAAAGTGAAGACGAAAAATTTATTAGCTATAACGAAAGTGTAAAATTGTACGATGCACTTTTAGACCGATTGGCGTTAACTAATTTATCATCATATATTATTTTGTTAGCGCTTGTTACAGGCATGAGATACCAGGAGATAGTTGGACTTACACATGTTGACTTTGATTTTGATAATAATTCAATCGACATCAATAAAACTTGGGATTGGAAAGATGGTACAGGATTTGGGGATTTAAAAGCCGATGCGAAACCAAGAAAAATAAAAGTGGATGAAGCCTCAATGACGAAAATGAAAGAATTAATTGAATCACAATCACCAGATCGTTACGAAGGTTTAATTTTCTTCTCTCCTGGTAAATCTAAAGTTGTCAGCAACAACGCAGCAAACAAGACTCTTAGAAAAGTTTTGAAGGAATTGGGTATAGATGATATAACTATGCATGCATTACGTCATACGCACGCTTCTGCAATGTTATATGACGGAGCTACGATACAATCCGTGAGCAAGAGATTAGGACATGCTAGCATTGCAACAACACTAAGATATTACACCCACGTGTTAGAAGAATTAGAAGTGAAGGATGAAGAAATTGCATTTAATTTATACAGTAAAAAAGATAATGAAAATGAAGATGTGTAATGTGTAATATATGTGCAAAGTTTTTTAAAAACACGCGATTTCTTGTAACAACTCCAAAAATAAAAGAAACACTACAAACCCTTTTATATCAAGGATTCGAGCGTTTCTTCATCGATTATAAATTAACTTAAAATAACGTAGTAGCGCCCTCGGAGGGAATCGAACCCCCAGTGCAAGAACCGGAATCTTACGTGTTATCCATTACACCACGAGGGCAATTGAACACAAAAAAAAAGTACTCACTCTAGGCTTTATGGCAAAGCATCATGTAGATAAACTCTCATTTTTGAAGCATACCTGCAAAATAGTGTACTGTACTTTAACTTGCGACCTTTCTATTATACAAACGTATTGCTCACATTTCAACTAAAGAATGCAAATGTTTTAATATTTTTTTTATAGATTTAATTTCTTAATAGCAGTGTTAATATTTGACCTTCCCTGACTATAATGTGTATGATAAGGTTACAGCTGAAATTCAATGTATGATTTCAGTAAAAGTATTCGAATTTAGTTTTTTAAGGAGGATTTAACATGAATTTAATTCCTACAGTTATTGAACAAACAAGTCGTGGTGAGCGTGCATATGACATTTATTCACGACTACTAAAAGACCGTATTATCCTATTAGGAAGTGCGATTGATGACAACGTAGCTAACTCTATCGTTGCGCAGCTGCTTTTCTTAGAAGCCGAAGATCCAGATAAAGACATCTCTCTTTACATTAACTCACCTGGTGGTTCGATCACAGCAGGTATGGCGATCTATGATACCATGCAATTCATCAAACCAAAAGTACAAACAATTTGTATCGGTATGGCAGCATCAATGGGGGCATTCCTTCTAGCTGCTGGTGAGCCTGGTAAACGCTGTGCATTACCAAATGCAGAAGTGATGATTCACCAACCACTTGGCGGTGCACAAGGTCAAGCGACTGAAATTGAAATCGCTGCAAAACGTATTTTATTCCTACGTGAAAAATTAAACGGTATTTTATCTGAACGTACTGGTCAGCCACTTGAGGTCATTTCAAGAGATACTGATCGTGACAACTTCATGACAGCTGAACGTGCTAAAGAATATGGCTTAATCGATCATATCTTTGAACGTAGCGACCGTAAATAATAAAAAATCCTCTGAGTTAATTTGACTCAGGGGATTTTTTTGATTAGGCGTATTCAACTGAAAGATTCAAACACGCCATTTTTACTTTAATCTTCTTTTTCAATAAGTGAAGCTAATGATGTAACCGCTTGCTCCGAATCACTACCTTCACTACTTAAAACAACCTCTGTGCCTTTTGCTATGGCTAAACTCATGACACCCATAATAGATTTGGCATTTACCTTTTTCTGATCTTTTTCAAGAAAAATATCAGCGCTAAAGCGATTTGCTTCTTGTACAAATAGCGCTGCTTGTCTCGCTTGTAGTCCTAATTTTAACTTTACTTGGACTGTTCTCTCAGTCATTCGCAATACTCCCCTTCACTACCGTTCATCTTATTAGTTTTATCTTACCTCACTTAATAGGAAAAGAACAATAAGCTTATGCACATCACTTTCATACCTTTTTTATATGAAAGTTAACCGCCTATTTTTTCACCTCGTCTTAATGCATCTGCGATTTCATCAATTTTTCGTAGTCGATGATTAACACCTGACTTACTAACGGTGCCGCTTGATACCATCTCGCCGAGTTCTTTTAATGTCACATCTTGATATTCCACACGTAGGCGTGCAATTTCTCTAAGCTTTTCTGGCAACTGATCTAAACCAATTGCGTTTTCAATAAAACGAATATTCTCTACCTGCCGTAATGCTGCGCCTATTGTTTTATTCAAATTAGCGGTTTCACAGTTCACAATACGATTGACACTATTCCGCATGTCACGCAAGATACGAACGTCTTCGAATTTCATCATCGCTTGATGTGCACCAACAATATTTAGAAAATCAGAAATTTTTTCAGCTTCTTTTAAGTAGGTGACAAAGCCTTTTTTCCGCTCAATTGTTTTCGCATTTAACTCAAATTCATTCATCAAATCCATTAACGCCTCACCATGCTCTTTATACAAAGAATAAATTTCTAAGTGATAGGCTGACGTTTCTGGATTGTTTACCGAGCCACCTGCTAAAAAAGCGCCTCGTAAATAAGCTCTTTTTTGACCGCTCTTTTTAATAAGCTCTCTAGAAATCGTATGATTGAATTGAAAATCGTCTGAAATAATCGCCAAATCAATTAATAGCTCACGCGCACCATCTCGTACACGGCAAATATAAACGTTATTTTTCTTCAAACGCATTTTCTTCCTGACAAGAAGCTCCACATTATAAGGATATAATTTCTTCATAATCGTATAAAGCCTTCTTGCGATGGCAGCATTTTCAGTTTGCACATCTAAGCTAAGCTGTTTGTTAGCAAAGGATAATGAACCGTTCATTCGAATTAAGGCAGATACTTCCGCTTTCATACAATGATCGTCCGCTTCTACTTGCGTTAATTCTTTTTTTGTTTCAGAAGCAAAAGACATGTCACGCCCCCCCTTTCAACCTTTATTTCTATGTATATGTTCATCTTACCATATACAACAAGCATTCTTTATGATTCTATTAGAGGTTCACTTCTTTACGTTTATAGATATTTGCATAATCTACAAGCCATTCTGCAAAATTTGCAGCATTATGACGAACCGTTCCATCTGGTCGAATTGTTGCGATATCTCGTTTAATAACCTCTAACCCCATACTTTCAAGCTTCGCAACATCAAATGTTACTGGCTCCGCACATTCTTCCTTATAAAGTTCTTTGACAGGATAAGGTAGTTTTTCGTCATTTACTAAAATAGAATCGATAAAGGAATCCCCAACATGTTTATAAATAGCTTGAACATGATCGCCTGCTGTATAAGTAATCGTTTCACCTTTTTGCGTCATTAGATTACATACATAAATTTTACGCCCTTTCGCCTTTACAACAGCTTCTCCAATTTCCTTCACAAGCAGATTTGGAATAATACTTGTATATAAGCTTCCAGGACCTATTAAAATATAGTCTGCACGATTTATAGCACGAATTGCTTCTGGTAATGGTTGCACATTCTCTGGTACTAAAAAAACGCGATTAATGCGCTTTTTTGCTGATGGAATTTTAGATTCACCCTCAATAATTGAGCCGTCCTCTAGCTCTGCATGTAGGGAAATTTTCTTATTAGCAGCTGGAATTACACGACCATGCACCTTTAGCACCTTACCCATCTCACTAATTGCATGATTAAAATCTCCAGTTATATCTGTCAAAGCTGTTAACATTAAATTCCCTAAGGAATGCCCACTTAAGTCCTCTGATGCTGAAAAACGGTATTGAAACATTTGCTCTACAAGTGGCTCCACATCTGATAATGCAGCAATCACATTGCGTACATCACCAGGTGGGGGGATATCATAATCATCTCGTAAACGCCCAGAAGAGCCTCCATCATCTGCTACTGTGACAATAGCAGTGATATCAAACGGATGGTGCTTTAAACCACGGAGCAACGTAGAAAGCCCCGTTCCACCACCTATAACAACAAGCCTGGTTTGCTTTTTTCCCATTCACTCAATCCTTTCTTCGATTGATGTCACGGTGCGTAATAACAATATTTTCATTTTTGGTTAAATATTCACCAAAATATTCTGCTAACGTCACCGAGCGATGCTGTCCTCCTGTACAACCAAAAGCAATAACTAGTTGCGATTTACCCTCTTGTTTATAAAGCGGGATCATAAATTCAAACAAATCTGTTAGTTTTTGAATGAGTATTTGTGTATCCTCTAACGCAAGTACATAGGAAGAAACTTCTGTTTGCAGACCTGTTTTAGGACGTAATTCCTCTACATAATAAGGATTTTTTAAAAAGCGCACATCGAAAACTAAATCTGCATCAATTGGCATACCGTGCTTAAATCCAAAGGACATAATATTTACAGAAAAAATATTATCTGCATCACTTGCAAATTCTTTAACGATTTTTTCTCGTAATTGTCTAGGTTTCATATTCGATGTATTATAAACAAATTTAGCACGACCTTTTACTTCCGACAATAATTCCCGTTCTAGTTTTATGCCGTCTAATGGTAAGCCTGTTACCGCTAATGGATGCGCCCGTCTCGTTTCTTTATAACGTCTAACTAGCGTCTCGTCATTCGCATCTAAAAATAAAATCCGCACAACAATATCGCTTGCTTTTAGTATATGGTCAAGTGCGCCTATAAGCGAATCAAAAAAGTCGCCGCCACGCATATCCATGACAGCTGCAATACGTGTAATATTTTTACCTGAATCTTTTAGCAAGGTTAAAAAAGTTGTAAGTAATGCCGGTGGTAAATTATCAATACAGTAATACCCTAAATCCTCAAAGCTTTGAATAGCTACTGTTTTTCCAGCTCCAGACATTCCTGTAATAATGACCAATTCATGTGTACATTGTTGACTTTCAACCACCACTGTCATGCAGCTCCTTTATTGTTCTAATGATATTTGTATTTTCTCATGAAGCAACTCAAAATCTGACGTATATTCAAACGTACCATACTGAATACCTGATTGTGAAACAGCAAATTGTAAATTTGTTCGATCACCTTCAGCCATTGGCAGATACGTCAAATCCTCGACTGGGTGCCATGCAAGCTTACCTTCTCTCGTTTCTTCAAATGGTACACCTTCAATATCTTTAGCAACAAAGGTGTAAAGCATCCATTCGTCAACCATAACGTTATTATCTTTTATGACCATTGTATAAACACCCTTCAAATGTACATGTAATGGCGTAGCATTTGTTTCTTCTTGAAACTCACGTACAGCGGCTTCATATATCGACTCACCGCTTTCCATTTTCCCGCCTGGTGCTACATACCAGCCACGTCTAGGCTTTTGAAGTAATAATACTTGGCCGTCTTTTACGGCAATTAAGTTCGCAATTCTTTGCATAGGCACACCTCTAATCTCTTTGCATTCTACCTCTTATTATAGCAAGACCTGTCAGCGTTTGTCCTGATTTCACATCTATGTGCATCTTTCACTAGTAGATGCTGCTCGCGGCTGTTCACCGCTGACGTTTATCGCCTTCATGAGAACATAATATTGTTTGCTATTACTTTACTTTTTCATGGGTAATACGCAACACAAAACCTAGAACATTACGGAATGACACAATGCTTGGGTTTAATGAGAAAATAGCGCCTTTCGCTGCAGCGCATGTAAAGCACACACAATGCGTCCACATACGGATACCTAGACATCAAAAAATAGGTTGCCACCACCTAATTTAGGTGGAAACAACCTACTAAACAAAATAAAAGGGGGATTGCTAATTACACTTTTTATAATACACCTTTTATATGTCATTCAAGTTACAACAATATTAAAACCGTATTAAAAATTGTGTTTTTTTCCCGTATTACAGGGATTTAACTAAGCGTTAATTCTTTCTAGTAACTCTTCTACATAATGCTGTACTGCTTGTGCTGCAATACTACCATCACCAGTAGCAGTTACAATTTGGCGAAGCGATTTTTCTCGTACATCACCCGCTGCGAAAATTCCTGGTACAGTTGTTTCCATATTGTCGTTTGTCACAATATAACCTGCATCGTTTAAAATCCCTAGTGTTTCAAAAGGTTTTGTTAATGGTAGCATACCAATGTAAACAAATACGCCATCTGCAACAAATTCAGACTCAGTACCCTCAATCGTTGATTGCAATGTCACACTTCCTACTTTACCTTCAGCCTCATTAATCTCTTTGACAGTTGCATTCCAAATGAAATCAATTTTTTCGTTAGCAAAGGCACGATCCTGTAGAATTTTTTGGGCACGTAGTTTATCACGACGGTGTACAATCGTAACCTTATCTGCAAAACGTGTTAAATAAACACCTTCTTCAACTGCCGAATCTCCGCCACCTACAACAACAAGATTTTTCTGTTTGAAGAACGCCCCATCACATACTGCACAATAACTAACGCCACGACCACCAAGTTCTTTTTCACCTGGAACGCCCATTTTTTTATATTCTGCACCTGTAGAAAGAATAATGGCACGTGTTTTATATTCTTTAGCACCCGATTTAATTGTCTTGTATTCTTCACCGTTGATGATTTCTGTTACATCACCGTAAGCATACTCAGCACCAAACTTCTTCGCATGCTCGAACATTTTTGTCGAGAGCTCAGGGCCTAGAATTGTATCAAAACCGGGATAGTTTTCTACTTCTTCCGTATTTGCCATTTGACCACCTGGAATACCACGTTCAATCATTAACGTCGAAAGATTCGCACGTGACGTATATACTGCAGCAGTCATCCCTGCCGGACCTGCACCAATAATTACAACATCATAAATTTTTTCTTCTGACATAAATACTTCCCCCTAAACTTTTAATGCTTTTTCATTCCGTACAAACAGGTGCTACGACTTCCACTTTGAAATGAAGTATAAGTCGTACATCAAGCACCCATAAATACTCGATTGGTTCAACGAATAATCAGTAAAGATAAAGAAAAACCCCACCGATTAAAGCTTCACTTTAAAATAACGTTAGCATGTTCATCGTATGTGAAAGTATAAAGTTATTCAACTTTGTTGCTCACAGTCTAATTATGACTATTTGGTAAAAACATCAAAATTTCATCAATATATTTCGATAATGTTGACACAGATATCCCATATTGTTCAGCAATTTCTTTTTTTGTCACCTTTAACATGCGAGATGAACGGAATAAATAATCATTAGCTCCAGCAATCGCCACTGGGTTTGTAAAGCGATAGTTTTGCGTAAGTGCTTGTTCACATAGGACAAACCACATTTGGAACATCGGAGTGACAACCGTATTTAGCTTCCCATACTGTTCAAGCAGAATCTCTGGTACCTTTACTGCCCGTAAAAAGCTTGCCTCCACTTTGTTTTTCTCATCAAATTGATGGCCTAGTGCATAGGCTAAAAACAGTTTTTCAAAGGCATTGTACTGCTCAACATCAATCCATTTTGGATGAGCTATAATTTCCTGTTTATGCACTGTACAGCTTAATAAAAATAGGCCAAAGATTCGGTCGCTTGTATAACTACTTTCGAGTTTTTCCACGACAAAATCACGATCATGTTCTAACGCATCGAGCTCATAGGTATTTTCATGTTGACGCCAAGGTTCAAAGCCTTCTTTTTCTGGATCTTGTACAAGTAATTGTGCCCAAGCACTTTTGGAAATATCTTCATGCCCTGAGAAATAAGCCGCATGTGATAACCAAAAATAAAATCCAGCATCACCCAAATAACCACGTTTTTGCATACTACGTAGCCATTTAAAGGCTAAGTCATATTGTCCGATAAGCGCTAACGTTGCCCCTAGTTTATAACGATGCTCCCAGGCGTATGGCTGAATTTTTACAAGTACATCCAAAAGTGCCTTTAATTCCTCATCATTTTTTTCATAGTACGCTATCACTGTTAAATTACATAATGCATGTAAATTACCTTTATTTTCTCGCAATACATTATTCAATAGTGCTTTTGCCTGTTCAGGCTCACCAACATAAAAATAAGCCAATGCTAAATTGTTATAAGCCGACCAAAATTCAGGACTATCTTCAATCAAATCTTCCAAAATGCTTATAGCTTCAGGAAAATCGCCCTTCTCCATACAACGTCTGGCCTGTTCTTGACGATATAAATCCTCACCAGAACCTTCCTGCTCTTCATAATCATCCTGCTCAAAAGCGACAAAATCCAATATCTCAGCCGCTTCATCTGCATATGCACCCTCTGGCTCCATTTGTAAATATTGCTCTGCAAATCGTTTCGCATCCTGAATCATTCCGATGCACCCAGACACCTCTGCCATATAAAAAATAATCTCTGGCTCAACTGGGTCTAATTGATAGGCACGACGAAGTAGATCATACGCTTCTTCAAAACGTTGACCATCCAGCTCTACAATCGCTAACTGCAATAAAATCATCGGATCATCTGGGCTTAGATCCGCAGCACGCTGTAGATATTTATATGCTTTATTCATTTGCCCACTATTCATCGCTTGAATTGATTTTTTATAATAATAGTCGCCTGTTGGAATGAACGATACGACATTCGTTTGACTCTCTTTTTGACGTTTCTTTTCCAAAATATTTCCTCCGAAACAAGAAATAAGGAACGCATCACACGTTCCTTTTTACAGTAACTTTCATTATACCATACTATAAGCGATATGCTGTTATTTCTCCTCGTGACGTTTTTCTAACACATGTAATACGTCAAAAATACTTACCTTCTGCTCTTGTAATAATACCAATAAATGATAAATTAAATCTGCAGCTTCCCACTTAACTTCCTCTGTATCACGGTTTTTTGCACCGATGACAACTTCTGTAGCTTCTTCACCAACTTTTTTACAAATCTTATCGATACCTTTATCGAATAAATATGTAGTATATGCACCTTCTGGCATTTCTTGCTCACGTTTTTCAATAATTTTTACAAGTTCAGGAATAATGCCGACTGAGCCAACCTTTGTATTTTCTTGAAGAACTTCTGTAAAACAAGAAGTCGTTCCGTTATGACATGCAGGGCCAGCAGGCAGCACTTCAATGACTAATGCATCCCCGTCGCAATCTGCTTTAATGGATACTACCTTTTGTGTATGACCACTTGTAGCACCTTTATGCCAAAGTTCTTGACGAGAACGTGAGTAGAACCAAGTTTCGCCAGATTCAATTGTTTTTTCCAATGATTCTTTATTCATATATGCTACAGTTAATACTTCTTTTGTATTAGCATCTTGAACGACTGCTGTAACAAGGCCTTTATCGTCAAATTTAATGTTGTCAATCATCTTACTGCCACTCCTTTTTCACGTAAGTACTCTTTTACTTGCGCTACACTCGTTTCTTTATAGTGGAAGATGGACGCCGCAAGTGCTGCATCTGCATCAACATCTTCAGTTAATACTGCGTAAAAATGTTCGGCATTCCCTGCTCCGCCACTAGCAATCACAGGAACTGTCACGGCCTCACGTACCGCTTTTGTTAAGGCTAAGTCAAAACCAGACTTCTCTCCGTCTTGATTCATACTTGTTAATAAAATCTCGCCAGCACCTAAACGAACAGCTTCTTTTGCCCATTTTGTTACTTGCCAAGCTGTTTTGTTGCGGCCTCCATGTGTATAGACCATCCATGTGCCATCTTCTTCACTATAGCGCGCATCAATTGCTACAACAATACATTGTGCTCCGAAGAAATCAGAACCTTCTTTAATAAGCTCCGGGCGTTCTAAAGCAGAGGTATTGACGGATACTTTATCTGCTCCTGCACGCAAAATACGTTTCATATCGTCTAACGTACGAATACCACCACCGACCGTAAAGGGAATTGCAAGTGTCGCTGCTGTTTGGCGCACCACATCTACCATTGTTTCACGACCTTCATGTGATGCTGAAATATCAAGGAACACAAGCTCATCTGCACCTTGTGCATCATAAAACTTTGCAAGCTCTACAGGGTCCCCTGCATCACGTAATGACACAAACTGCACACCTTTTACAACACGGCCTTCTTTAACATCCAAACACGGAATAATACGCTTTGTTAGCACGCCGCCACCCCTTTTAACCACTGTTCTAATAAGTGCACACCAAGTTCTCCTGATTTTTCAGGATGGAACTGCATGCCCGTAATGGAGCCATTCGTGACAATGCCTGGTACCTGGATACCATGATAATCCGCATAGGCAACAAGCTCATTAGCATCCATGCCCGTTGCATAAAAAGAATGTACAAAATAGACATGTTTTGCCTGCGCTTCATCCTTTAACCAAGCTGGGCGGTTAGTCACAACTAGCTCATTCCAGCCCATATGTGGTACACGGTATAGCTTCCCCTCATGCACTCCGCTAAAACGTTGAATACTCCCCGTAAAGAAACCTAAACCCTTCGTCGGCGAAACTTCATCACTGTCATCGAATAGCAGTTGCATACCTAAGCAAATGCCAAGCAAAGGGCGTTTTTCTGCTTTCACTTTTTGTAAATAACTATCTAACTTTGTGTCAGCCAGTCGCTTCATTGCATCAGGAAACGCACCAACACCTGGTAATAAAAGCGCATCTGTAGCATCAAGCTCCTTTACATCTGCTGTAACTATAACATCACATCCAAGACGCTTTAGTGCTTGTTGGACACTGAATAAGTTGCCCATTCCATAATCAATTACACCAATTTTCACGTTAACAGCCCCTTTGTTGACGGTACGCCTTTGACGCGTGGATCAATCTCTACTGCCGCATCAATAGCACGTGCTAATGCTTTGAAAATTGCTTCGATAATGTGATGTGTATTAGAGCCATAAGGCACAATGACATGGACATTCATACGTGCTTCTAGCGCAAACTTCCATAAAAACTCATGCACTAACTCTGTATCAAATGTGCCTACCTTCTCTTTTAGTTCTGGTACGCGGTATTCTAAATGTGGACGATTTGAACAATCCACAACAACTTGTGCAAGGGCATCATCCATCGGTACAAAAGCGCTACCATAACGTTTAATTCCCTTTTTATCCCCTAGGGCTTCACGAATCGCTTGTCCTAATACAATCCCAAGATCTTCTGTCGTATGATGATCGTCAATATATGTATCACCATTGGCTTGAATCGTGCCGTCAAAAAGACCATGCTTAATAAATAAATCAAGCATATGATCCATAAAGCCAACACCTGTTTTAATGTCTGCTTTTCCTTCACCGTCTAAATTAATAGCCACAGAAATTTGCGTTTCATTTGTCTTACGTTCAACCTTTGCATACCGTTTTTTTTCTGTCATCGTGCTACTCCTTTTCCCATCCACGTGATTCTACTGCACGCGCATGGCCCTCTAAGCCTTCCATACGTGCTAAGCGTGCAATTTTCGGTGCATTTTCTGCCCATGTTTTTTCACTATAATAAACGATGCTTGATTTTTTTACGAAATCGTCGACATTTAAGCCACTTGCAAAGCGTGCTGTACTATTAGTTGGTAGTACGTGGTTTGTGCCAGCAAAATAATCCCCCACCGGCTCTGAACTATAACGCCCGATGAAAATACCTCCCGCATGACTGATTTGCTCTGCCACAGCTTCAGCATTCTTCGTGACAACTTCGAGATGTTCAGGCGCCAAGGAGTTAATAGCATCAATAGCATCTGCCATCGTTTCTGCAATATAAATCGCACCAAAGTTTTCAACAGATGCACGCGCTACTTCCTCACGCGGCAATGAGGCTAATTGCTTTTCCACTTCCATTGCGACCTTTTGTGCAAACTCTTCAGAAGTTGTGACTAAAATTGAACAAGCCAGTTTATCATGTTCCGCCTGCGATAAAAGATCCGCTGCTACTTCATCTGCAAAGGCTGTTTCGTCTGCAAGTACAGCAATTTCACTTGGTCCTGCAATCATATCAATCGCTACTTCACCAAATACTTCTCGTTTAGCAAGTGCTACAAAAATATTGCCTGGGCCAGTTATCTTGTCGACTGCCGCAATGGTTTCTGTGCCGTATGCAAGTGCCGCAATTGCCTGTGCACCACCGACTTTGTATACTTCCTCCACACCAAGAATATGCGCAGCTGCAAGCACCCCTACTGGTAAATGTCCATCTCGTCCTGCGGGTGATGTAATCACAATACGCTTTACACCTGCAACTTGTGCAGGAATAACATTCATTAAGACCGACGAAGGATAGGCTGCAGTACCTCCTGGGACGTAGAGACCCACTGCATCAAGTGCCGTTATACGCTGTCCAAGCCAAGAGCCATTCGCTAAGTCTAAACGGTAGCCTGTACGTGTTTGTTGCTCGTGATATTGGCGAATATTATTGGCCGCTTCTTTCAAATCAGCATATAGTTGCTCATCAAGCGCATTTGCACCCGCTTCAATTTCATCTTTTGTGACACGTAACTCGTCAGGTACGAAGCCATCCCATTTTTCTGTATAGGTACGTACAGCTGCATCACCTTGTGCCCGCACATCTGCTAATACCTGACGTACAACCTTTAGCTGTTCTTCATTTCCACCCTCAAGTGGACGTTTTAAAGAAATTCCTTTTGCCAGTTTGGTAATCTTCATTCACAAAGCCCCCTTTAATTGACGCATTGTTTTAAGCGTTTCACTAGGTCGATAATTCGATCGCCCTTCATGCGGTAGCTTACTGGATTGGCGATTAAACGAGATGAAACGTCTGTAATATATTCATACTCGACTAAGCCATTCTCTTTGAGCGTACGTCCTGTTGATACAATATCCACAATGCGATCAGCTAAACCAATCATCGGTGCCAATTCAATGGAGCCATTTAATTCAATAATTTCGACTTGCTCACCGATTCCCTTATAATATTTCATCGCAATATTTGGATACTTCGTAGCAATTCTTGGTGCAATTTCGTTCATCGTTGTATTGGGTAAGCCTGCGGATGCGATATAACATGCACTAATTTTCAAATCCAGTAATTCATGCACCTCTCGCTGTTGCTCCAGTAAGACGTCTTTTCCTGCAATGCCAATATCAGCTACGCCATGCTCCACATAGACAGGAACATCCATTGGTTTTGCTAAAATAAAACGAATTTTCTCTTCAGGAATTTCAATCATTAGTTTCCGTGACATCTCTACTTCTTCAGGTAAATTAAAACCTGCTTCAATAAGCATTTGGTATGCTTCTTCAAATATACGTCCTTTCGGCATTGCAATTATTAATTCATTCACCGTCATTCACCCCCTGCCCAACAACGACCACTTTTGTAAATTGCTCTTGAAAGGCAGCTTCATCGACTAAACTACTTCTCAATTGTAAAGTTGTCTGCTTACCAGCCACTCGTAAGGCTTGTACCATTTCAAGAGCTGCTTCAAAGTCTTCTTCCTCAAACAACACAACAATAGCTTCTTCCTTTTCCACTGTTTGTCCTGCTAACGTTTCTAGTAAGCGGTCCACCCGTATACTAAATCCTGTCGCACCTACTTTTGAGCCAAACACTTCAAGTAAACCGTCATAGCGACCGCCATTTCCAAGCGGAAAGCCACTGCCAGATGCAAATACTTCAAATAACATTCCTGTGTAATAACTCATATGGCTTGAAAGCGTAAAATCAAACGCTACATTATCAGCCAAATTCGCTACCTCGAGTAATTTTGCTAACTGTTGCATATATTCAAGTGCGTCATTTTTACGCACATACTTTTCAATATCTTTTATTTCATTTACATTCATTGCTTCTTCAATAAATTGCAACAATGCATCAGATTTAGTTTTTGGTAAATCAAATGATTCCACGGCTTCCTCAAATCCTACGTAGTTACGTTGCACAAGCAATGTGCGTAAAGTATCTTCTTGCTCAATGCTTTCTGTATAGTCCTGCAAAATGCAATGTAGTACACCTGCATGTCCAATTGTTACTTTGAATTCTTCTAATCCAAACTGCTTTAATAGCTCCATTGCCGTAACAATGACCTCAGCATCTGCAAATACTGAATTATCGCCAATTAGCTCAATACCCATTTGCTCAAATTCTGCTGGTCGGCCGCCTTCTGTTTCCTGTGCACGAAATACACTAGCAAAATATGCTAAGCGTAGTGGAATCATTTCTTTTAATAATTTTGAGGTAGCTACTCGAGCAATTGGTGTGGTCATATCCGGACGTAATACTAATGTGTTGCCTTGGCTGTCTACTAGCTTAAATAAATGCGCATCAGAAATTGCAGATGCTTTACCAACCGTATCAAAATATTCTACCGTTGGCGTTTTAATAAATTCATAGCCCCTTGAGCGTAAAAAATTTCGCCCTGTATGTCTTACAGCTTCTACCTTTTCGTAAATTTGCGGAAAGGTATCACGCATACCAAGTGGCTTTTCAAACATTTTAATCGATGACATTTTGACACTTCCTCACGCTTCACTTTAATTCACTAGAGTGTTAGAGAATTAGATTATGAAAGAATTTTAACGCATTCTATCTAATCAGTCAATGTAATTCCTATATGAATTCTCAAATAATTTCAACACTGATTATTCTGTTAATTATACACTTATTTATTTAAAGTGGAACTTTAATAAGTGGCTTTTCTAAGGCGTAGAACGTACACGCGCAAACGTTGTTACATGAAAAGAAAAAACTCACGATGCTTGACTTAGCATTGTGAGTTTTTTTACTTTTTAGGCGTACTCCATTCCACAGCTTCATGGCGTTTACGCTCCGCCATCTGTTCTGCTGTAAAAATAATTTGCATAGGATTACCGCCTGCTAGACAGCCAGCTGGTACGTCCTTATGTACAAGGGTTGCAGCTGAAACAATTGCTCCATCACCGATCGTTACACCTGGTAATATGGTTGAATTGGCACCAACCATGACTTCATTGCCAATATGCACATCCCCTAAACGATATTCCTCAATTAAATATTCATGTGCCAGTATAGTTGTATTAAAGCCTATAACTGTATTATTTCCGACATGAATACGCTCAGGGTACATTGTGTCTGGCATAACCATTAAAGCTAAAGATGTTTTATCACCAATTTCCATTTTTAAAAAAGTGCGATAGAGCCAGTTTTTCACACGCAAAGATGGTGTGAAGCGCCCAATTTGAATGACAATGAAACACTTCATCACCTTCCAAAAGGACACCGTATCATAAATATTCCATAGCGAGTTTGCTCCTTCGACACGGTAACGTTCTGTTTTACGGGCCATCAACTTACCCCTCTTTCACGATGTCAAGTAAATCCGGCATACCTTGCAACAGATATTCAGGATTAAATTGCTGTAAATATTCTGCACCTCTTATCGACCAAGCGACACCAGCGGCTCTTACACCCGCATTGTGTGCTGCCTCAATGTCATGACAATTATCACCAATCATAATGGCTTCTTCTTTCGTTAACCCAAGGCGTTCAAGAGCTAACAATACAGGTTCAGGGTCGGGCTTCACATTCTTTACATCATCGGTCCCAATACGTACCTCAAATAAATGAGATGCACCTAGTATCGAAAGTCCACGGTCAATCATTTCATTACGCTTTGTTGAGACAATCGCTAATTTAATGCCCATCGACTTTAATTGCTCTAAAGTTGACACAACATCTGGATATTCAGTCACAAGCTCATCGTGATGCAGCATATTCCAAGTCCGATAATTTGCAATCATTTCATCTTCTTCGCCCGGTGTTATGTCACTAAATGTCTGTTTTAATGACGGTCCAATGAATTTCAGGCAATCTTTTGGCGAATATTGCCCAGGAAATCTTTCTTCTAAAATATGCATAAATGTTTGAATGATTAACTCATTCGTATTGAGTAGTGTGCCATCAAAATCAAAAAGCAATGCCTTTATAGTCATGTGTTGCACCCCTTATTTATTGTCCAAGTATTTAACAGTAGGTTTTACCTTCCAACGTCGATATATTATCGCACCCAGACCAACTACGATGCCAATAATTGAGACAACCTGTGCCGAACGTAGATCTCCCACTAAATAGAGACTATCTGTGCGTAAACCTTCGATATAGAATCGACCAATTGAATACCAAATTAAATAACTAAAGAAAATTTCCCCACGATTTAAATTCACTTTACGCAATGCCAATAAGATTAATAAACCGATAAAATTCCATAAAGATTCATATAAAAAAGTCGGATGAACATATGTGCCTAATTCCTCAATGTACATTTGATTGATAATCCAATCAGGTAGCATCAGATTTTCTAGGAATCCACGTGTCACTGGACCACCGAACGCCTCTTGGTTCATAAAATTTCCCCAGCGCCCAATAATTTGTCCAATTAAAATACTTGGTGCCGCAATATCCGCCACTCGTAAAAAGCTTACCCCTTTTATACGCGTGAATATGTAAGCTGTCGCAAACGCACCTAACAGTGCACCATGAATAGCAATACCACCATTCCAAACTTCAATAATCTTGCTTGGATTTTGTCCGTAGTAGTCCCATCGCATTGATACATAGTAAATACGCGCACATATAATTGAAATAGGAACTGCCCATAATAATAAATCTGCTAGAAAATCCTCTGGCAGACCTCGTTTTACAGCCTCTCTTTGCCCTACAAAATACGCCAAAATAATGCCCGAAACTATTAATAAACCATACCAGCGAACAGGTATAGGTCCTAAATGAAAAGCAATCGGGTTAATATTTAATAGTAATAAGTCCATCTTATGCTCCTCTCCATATCCATCACACATAGATGTTTGTACATCGCATTGTCAAAAGCTAATCGTCTAGCTCATCTGTAGAGGTAATTACTTCATCTAAACGTCTTGAAAATTCCTCCGCTGCGTTGACGCCCATTTTTTTCAGACGGTAATTCATTGCAGCTACTTCGATAATAACGGACACATTTCGTCCAGGTCTTACTGGAATTGTTAACTTTGTCAGCTCTGTATCAATTATTTTCATTTTTTCTTCTTCTAAACCTAAACGATCATAGACTTTTTCTGGATCCCAAATCTCAAGCTCAATTATTAATGTAATACGCTTATAAGGTCGCACTGCACTTGCGCCAAAGAGGGTCATAATATCAATAATGCCAATACCTCTGATTTCAAGTAAATGTTCTAAAAGTGGCGGTGGACTACCTATTAAAAGGTTTTCTGATTCTTGGCGAATTTCCACGCAATCATCTGCTACTAATCGATGCCCTTTTTTCACTAGTTCGAGTGCTGTTTCACTTTTCCCAACACCACTTTTTCCGATAATCAGCACACCGATACCATACACATCGACTAAGACACCGTGCGCCGCAGTCATGGGTGCCAATCGACCCTCTAAATAATTCGTCAGTCTGCTCGAAAATTTCGTTGTTGTCATATGCGTTTTAAAAACTGGTACATGCTTTTCATTCGAGGCTTGTATTAGCTCCTCAGGCACCTCTAAGTCACGTGAGATAATTATTGCTGGTGTATCCTGAGAGCACAGCAAACGCATACGTTCAAGTTTAACATTTGCTGGTAACATTTCGAAAAAGGAAAGCTCCGTTTTACCAAGCAGTTGCACTCGGTTTGCTGGGTAGTGCGTAAAGTATCCCGCCATCTCAAGGCCCGGTCTTGAAATATCACTCGTCGCAATCGTTCTACCGATTCCTTCCTCGCCGCCCAATAGCTCTAACTTAAATTTCTCCATTACGTCCCTTGTTAATACTACGACCAATGTTGTTAGCCTCCATTCAAACCAATTGAATATTGTCTTATTTTAGCATGTCTATGTATAAAAGAAATGATTTTGCTCTTGTTAATAAGTGAAAATCTATGGAAATACCGCTCACATTGTTCAAATTAGCACTGTTATTCTCCAAGTAATACATGGTCATTTCTGTCTAAAACAAAAAACTAGCGGCTCTACAGCTCCGCTAGTTTTTACTTTATTACTATTTTTGTGACGCTAACCATTTTGCTACAGCTTCAGCATCTGCACCTTTAACAAGACCACCAGGCATGTTACCGCGACCGTTATTAATAATATCTAAAAGTTCTTCTTCAGATAAACGAGAACCTACATCATTTAGAGCAGGTGCATTTCCTTGACCTTGTAGTTCTCCGCCATGGCAGGAAATACATGATTTCATTGCAATTGCTTCACCATCTGGAGCTGTTGTACCTTCGTTGTTATTTGTTGCAGTTTTATCTCCGCCTCCACATGCAGCTAAGAAAATTGCCGAACCGAACACTAATGTTAACATTGCTTTTTTCATTAGTACCCCTCCTCATTGTAAATAAATATCTTACCCCGATAGTATACCAAATTTATGCACGTTTGAAACCTTCTCCTAATACCTCATAAGCATCAGAAACGATGACAAACGCTGATGGGTCAACGTTTTTTATGAGTTGTTTCAGCTTTGTGAATTCTGTTTGATAGACAACTACCATCAGTACTGGTCGTGCTTCCCCTGTATAACCACCAATGGCGGGTAATTTTGTTACACCACGATCAATTTCGGCATATATGGCATCACGAACTTCATCCTGTTTCATCGTAATAATATAAACCATTTTAGATTGACTAAAGCCGAGTTGAATAATATCAATCGTTTTTGTTGTCACATACAGTCCGATGAGGGCATATAAACCTTTCTCTAAGTCAAAAACAACTGCTGCACTAATAGCGATAACACCATCAATCAACAGTACACTGGTACCAAGCGTTAAGCCGGTATATTTTGTAATAATCTGCGCTAGTAAATCAGTGCCACCAGTTGAAGCATTCCCCTTAAAGACAAGTCCTATCCCTACGCCGACAATAATTCCCCCAAAAAGTGCACCTAGTAAAGGATTGTTTGTCCATGGGTCCCAGTTATTCGTTAACAATACGATAAATGGTAATATCACCGTACCGACAAAGGATTTCACACCAAACTTTTTTCCCAGTAACACAACACCAGCTAAAAATAACGGAATATTAAACGCATATTGTACAAGTCCCGGTTTCCAGCCAAATAAACCATGCAAAATGGTACTTATTCCACTAACACCACCAGAAGCCACTTGATTTGGTAATAAAAATACATTAAAGCCTATTGCCACAATTGCAGCACCAACAATAACATAAACATATTCCAAAATACTTGCTCTTACATCCTGTGTTTGATTCATTTCCCCACGCCCGCTTCAACTATCTGAATTTTTCTAAAGACGAGATGATTATAGCAAATAGTTTTCACGTTGAGAACTTCATCTTGATGAAGAGATGGTAAGCAATTAATAGATTTAGCAATTTGTCAAGGCATTATCCATTTATAAGAATTTTAAAGTCATGAACAAAAAAATAAGCTACCTTAAGTAATAGGTAACTTATTCTGTATAGATTCGTGCAATTTTAAAATGATGTTTCTGCCCATTCCATTGCTTCAATATATAAAAGCTCAATATTTGTCATATCAATTTCTAGTTGTGATGATAATTCTTCTAAGCGATCCCAATCCAATTTACCTAATGCAATGCTAAATTCTAGATAGGGTGTCATCTCTGTTTGACCACCTAAAAGCGTTTCTGTAATCCCTTCCGATAAAGGTAATTGCTGTAAAATAACATTCATTGGTCTTTGTAATAAAGCATCAATTAATGAAAACATCCCAATCAGGAAGTATTCAGAGAAATTTAGCTTATAGGAGCGCTTTGCCAGTTTTTCACAAACCTTTGCTCTGAAAAGTGATGTACGCATTATTTCCTTAAAGAGATCTGAATCCGCATTGACATCAATTTCACGCATAGCCAGTAAATAAATCCATTTGCGCAGATTTGCTGAACCGAGCAATAAGATTGCTTGTTTAATAGAGCGTACTTTAGATTTGGAGCGTCTTTTAGAATTATTAATCATTTGCAATAATTTATACGTTAACGAAATATCACGTTCAATATTTTCAGCCAACAAATCAAAGTTTGGTTCCTCTTCTTTTAATAATGAAATAATATGAAAATACTGTATAGCATTCCCTGGTATATCAGTTGCTTTAATAATTTGGGGTTGTTCAAAAAAATAACCCTGAAATAATTCGTAGCCAGAATGCTTTGCAACTTCAAACTGGTTCCTTGTTTCAACTTTTTCGGCAAGCAGTTTTATATGAGGAAAATGTTCCTTTACCTTATTTTCAATTTCCATACGCTTGAGTAAAGGTGACAATATGAAATCTACTTTTATAAAATCGATATGGACAAAAAGCTCATCATAAATTTGTACATCATCATCTAAAATAAAATCATCTAAAGCAATTTTAAATCCGTGTGATTTCAACTCAATCACACGCTCCACTAATTTCGGTGTAAGTGGAACATCCTCTAAAATCTCAATAACAACTTGTGAAGGATTTAAAAATTCATTTATTGAACTCATGAGTAAGTTTTCTGTAAAATTAACAAAACAGGGCTTACCTTTCGTTACTTCGTCGATACCTATTGTTAAGAATGAGTTTACTAAAACATCAACTGTTGCCGCATCGGAATCGACCATTGGAAATGAATTTATATTTTTACTTCGGTATAGTAATTCATATGCAACGACTTGTTCATGAAGGTTAAAGATTGGCTGTTTTCCGATAAATACTTCCATTTCGTTGCCCCCAATTCTCTATTTTTCTAATAATTATTATAGCACCTTTCATTACTTTACACTTATTTTTTTCAATGCTACAGTATTTTTTCCTTACGTTATAATTATTATTTACCTACATAATTGGATATTTTTACCTTTTATTGCTACAAATACGATTCGCAGGAGTCTAACGACTTTTTCACCTATATATCAGAAAATTACAAATCAGTCGTACATAGCATACTATTTCACTTGTGGATCAGCCCAAAAATTGTAATTTGAATATGAGTGCAACATGAATAAGCTCTGGTAGTGGTTCCTCTGGCTACCCTCTATAAGTCTTTTCCATTATTCAAGCGTTCTTCTGATCGACGTAGCGCGTAATACTAAGTTAGAAGACCTACAAGGACGTGTAACCTATATAAGATAAGCTATTTAACAAATAGAAGGTGCCTCAGAATCATCACTTCTGAGACACCTTGTTATTTTGTACTAAATTTTGATTTCATAGCACCGATAACTGCCGGTACAACAGAAATAAAAATAATTAAAATAAGTACTACTGAGAAATTGTCTTTAATAATTGGAATATTACCAAAGAAATAACCAAGTAATGTACAGCTGAATACCCATAGTAATGCACCTACAATATTATAAAACAAAAAATAGCTATAGTGCATTTTACTTGCACCGGCAACAAACGGAATAAACGTACGAATGAAAGGCATGAAGCGCGCAATGACAATCGTTTTTCCACCATGTGTATTAAAGAATTTCTCTGCTGCTTCCATACGTTCTTTTTTGATAATACGACCAAGGAAACTCTTTGGCGGAATAGATGTCCCTACTTTATGGCCAATATGATAGTTCATCGTATCCCCTAAAATAGCAGCTGCTAAAAATACAGGAATTAATATCCACAAATCAAACGCACCCATTGCAGCCGTCAATGTCCCACTTGCAAATAGTAATGAATCTCCAGGTAAGAATGGAAATATTACGACACCAGTTTCAACAAAAACTATGGCAAATAAAATGAGATAACTCCAATTACCAAAATCACGAATGATTTCTTCCAAATGCACATCGATATGCATAATAAAACTAATTAACTCTTGAACGAGTTCTATCATTTTTTTGTATGCTCTCTTTCAGTTAAATTTTACTTAAAAGCTTTGACGCTGCTATGCATCAAAGGGTTCCAGTTCTATAAACAGATGTTTACCTCTATTTGTGTTATTACTCCCCTCACTATATGACATGCTCTTTTAAAGTATGTAGAAGTTTTGCACATGACTGATTTTATCATTACCGTTCTAGGCGCTCAACTAATTTAATAAGCACATTCGTGGTTAATTTTCACTTTATGTCTTTTACGACATAAAAAAAAGAGCTATCAAAAAGCTCTTTTGTCTATTTTTTCCCTGGATTATACTAGTAAAATTTTGATGTAAAAAATTCGAGCCCTTTTTGCGCGCATTTCGCAAGATCCCACGTTGCTAAAGCAATGGTGGGGTCTTGCTTGACTCGCTGACCTACAGCATTGTCACCAAACTTACAATCTATACTTTTTCTTTTAACGAGCGACGTAAAATTTTACCTGTCGTATTTTTTGGTAGTTCTTCCATAACCTCAATTACTTTTGGCACTTTGTATTTCACCATATGTTTCGAGCAGTACGCTAAAATATCGTCTGACGTAGTTGCCGCTACTTCCTTTAGCACAACGTATGCATGAACGGCCTCACCAAAGTTAGGATCTGGGAAACCGACAACCGCTGCCTCAACAATATTATTATGTGCAAAAAGCACTTCCTCTACTTCTCTAGGATAAACATTGAAGCCACCAACAATAATCATATCTTTTTTTCGATCAACGATATAGAGATAGCCTTCTTCGTCAACTTTCGCTAAATCACCTGTGTATAGCCAGCCATCGCGAATGGCCCTCGCTGTTTCTTCAGGCATTTTGTAATAACCCTTCATGACATTTGGTCCTCGAACGATTAGCTCGCCTACTTCGCCAGTAGGTACCTCTTGTCCATTTGCATCGACGACTCTGTTTTCAACGTTGGTAATGGAGGTACCTATAGAACCTGCTTTACGATCACGATCTAAAGGGTTAAAACACGTTACAGGTGAGGCTTCCGATAAGCCATAACCTTCTGATACACGTACACTAAATTTCTCCTCGAAATTATGTAACAGTGCAACAGGTAATGATGAGCCACCTGAAATTGCTAAACGAATTGTCGAAAAGTCTTCTGGATTGCCTTCAGGTAATTGATATAAGAAATTATACATGGTTGGTACTCCCGCAAAGACAGTCGCTTTTTGCTGCTTCACTAATTCGAAGATTTCAGACGGGCTAAATCGTGGTGCTAGTAATACCGTTGCACCGCCAATTAATGGTGCATTTACAACAACTGTTAATGCAAACACATGGAAAACCGGTAATGTTGCAATAATACGATCATCTGCTTTGTAGCCTAAGTAATCCGCTACATCACGTGCATTTGAGTAGACATTTCCATGTGTTAACATCGCACCTTTTGGACTACCTGTTGTACCTGATGTGTATAAAATAATTGCATTTTCATCATCGTCTACTTCTACTGGTTCTAAAGAGCCTGAGGCAGTGGCAATCACTTGCGTAAATAAATGTGTTTTAGCTTGGGCCGCATCTGATAAAGCAGCTACCTTTTCAGCAGTATCTGCCACTGTCTCACAAATAATAAATACTTCGACTTGAGGTAAGGCTTGTACACCCACTTCAACTAATGGAAGTAATGCATCGAGTGCAATGACAGCCTTTACATCACCATTACGCAAAATATATGAAATTTCATCTGGCGTGTAGATTGGATTCATTGGAATTGCTGTTGCGCCTAAACGCATTGTTGCATATAAAGCAATTAAATAATGTGGCGTATTGCCGAGTAAAAATGCCACATGATCCCCTTTTTGTACACCTAAATCCTGTAACCCCTGTGCAAAACGACTAACTGTGTTTTCAAACTCGCCATAAGATGTATCTTTCCCCATAAAATGATACGCGACTTTTTCTGGCTGCTCGATTGCTTGCTGACGAACACATGAAACTAAATTCAATTACACCATCCCCTTATCGTATAAAATGAATCGTTATTCATTAATATTATATAAGAAATGTATCAAAAAGACAATGAATCTTTTTATTTCATGTCGTATTTTGCGTTAAAAAATTCACTTTCTTCTCTTTCAGGCGTATTTTTCAAGAACGGATATGTGAGATATATCGCCAACGAATTAAATAAAAATAAACAACTTGTATTAATACAAAAAAACCGAATGCAAAGAAAACTTCTTTAACAATAGAAATATTGGCAATGTCCTTTAATATCCTCTGAACCATAAGAAAAGCAAAAGCACTGTGCATCATTGCAACACCCCATGGCAAGAAAAATTGGGGAAATAAATGGCGATTGACAAGTTTTTTCAGCTCTGTATCCGTTAACCCCATTCGCTTTAACACATCAAATTTACGCTTTTCTCGTTCAAGAGAAGTATGCAATTTAAAGTAAACGAAGCTACCCGCCGCGAGTAAAAATACAGTTGCCACTAATACACCTACCAGAGTAAATAATGAGTAAGTAGCTAGTATATAAGAATAATTTAATCCTGCATTTTCGAAATAAAATGGGCTATGTTTATCCTTCTTAATAAAATAGTCGGTTGTCGCTAAATCATCAATGTCCTTGCCTATTTCCTTCGTTTCCATCCATTGGGGAATATAAAATGTAAATAGATGATAACTTGGCTGCACAATACCTAGATCTACAATGGGCTTAATAAGTTTCACAAAATCCTCATCGCTAATGACGATGGAATTTACGCTGACAATTGAGCCTGGAAACACAATTTCAGGATAGACACTATCAATCGTTAAAGAAATTGCGTTCTCTTCTAACACTGTATGAACTACTTTATTTTTAAGTTTTTTCAAAGACTCCTCCGAATAGGGTATGAAGACTGCTTCACCTGATGCTAGATTAAGCATCGGATAACTAAAGGACGAGAGCAAAACGTTCATATCTGATTCACGGAAAACTTCGACCTCATTATGTGTATATGAAGAAGTTTGCTTGACAACTACAAAGCGTGATAAATGATAAGATAGGCCTTTCTCCTCTAATTGTAGGCGGAGCGAATTAATATGCTTACCTTCATACGGATTATCTACATCACCCTTATAAATAAGCCCAAGTGGATTTAATCGATCATACTGAGTTGTATACGAGGACATCGTGGCCAATACCCCTACAGATAAAAACGCCATTGTTGACACCATCGTTACGACAAAGAACATCTTTACATTATCCATCATAACGTGTGTCTGTTCTGCAAGTGACAAAAGGCGATAACGTTGCCAATGATATTTACGTTTGCCCCGTGCTAAATCTAAAATGAATGGTACTGAATCACTAAAAAAATAATATGTGCCAAAGGTTGCTGAGAACGGTATTAATAATGTTAAACCAATCATTGATGTGTGCGAGACTATAAATGCCAGTGCATAGGTCGATAAGATTAACGCTACACCATATACCGCACGAACTTTTGAAAAGGTAGAAGTGCTATTTATATAAGCATCTCCTTTAATTAAATCACGCAATTTTCTCTCTCGTGAAAAGTACACGCTAATAAAAGAAATTACCACAAAAGCACTTGTGAAAACGCCAATAGTAAGTAAAAATGGCTCCCATGATACATAGAGCGGTAATTGCTCTAAATGTAAAATTTCTCGTACAATCATGAAAAAAAACTTGGAAAATGAAAAGCCAAAAATAATGCCCACGATGATCGAGCCTGCACCAATTATCATTGTCTCCAAAAAGATCAGCTTATTCATCTGACGCTTTTCCATACCTAAGTGCAATAAAATAGCAAACTCATGTGATCTTGCCTCTAAAAAGGCACTCATGGAATAATATAAAAAGAATAACGTAAAGAGGACGAGTACGATTTCTGCACCAATCATCCCTATGAGCGATACTTCTCCCAAAATTCCTCGTTCAATATCTGGATGAAACATGAGCATTGAATAGATAAAAAATACGGCTACCGAAAAAAAGCTTGCCATAAAAAAGGCACCATAAATACGGCTGTTCCGCACGACATTACGGTAAGCGAATTGTCGAAAGGTCACCTACTTGCCCTCCTCCTAGTAAGCTCAATACATTTAATATTCGTTGGAAAAACATTTGACGGCGATCATCCTTATAAATTTCGTTGAAAAACTCTCCGTCCTTTATGAATAACACGCGGTCACAATAACTTGCTGCAATTGGATCATGCGTCACCATCACAATCGTCGTTTGTTTCTCTTTATTAATCTTCGTTAATAGTTCAAGTACATCACGGGAAGAGTTAGAATCTAGATTCCCTGTTGGCTCATCTGCTAAAATGAGGCTTGGATTGTGGATAAGTGCACGGCCGATAGCTGTTCTCTGTGCCTGTCCTCCTGAAATTTCATTCGGTCGTTTATGCAGGAAGGAAGTCAGGTCAAGCTTTTCCACAATACTTGCAAGCCGCTCCTCCATTACCTCTAATGGTTGCTGATCCAGTGTCAACGGTAACACAATATTTTCTTCCACTGTCAGCATGTGCAATAGATTAAAGTCTTGGAAAATAAATCCAAGTTGACGCCGTCTAAAATATGCGAGTTCTGTTGCGTTTAACTTATGGGGATTCATACCATCTAAAATTATTTCTCCACTTGTTGGTTCATCAATAGTAGAGACAATATTTAATAATGTGGTTTTCCCACTTCCTGATGGCCCCATTACTGCTAAAAACTCACCATTCTCAACTTCAAAGTCTAATTGATTTAGCGCACGATGAGTTACCTTCCCCTCATACACCTTTGTAACATCTTTTATTTGTAAAATAGGCATACCTTATTCACCTTATTTCTCGATTAATTCTATAGACTCCGGTAATTGCCATTGCAATACAACTTCAAAGCCTATATGAATATGCGGCTCTGTACCTAATTTTGGCTTTTGGTCATTCTCTTCGATGAGACTAAAACAATGCGCTCCAACGACTTTATCCCAGGCTTCAAGTTCGCCAGCAATAATTTCACCACAAATCGTATAGTGACCACTATACATCACTTGCTCCCCTTCTACGGGAAAGGCATTAATGGCACTTGGCTTATGTAAATCTAAACCAAGCACATGACAAAAATGTAGCACCTCTTCATCAAGTGAAAGACTTGCCTTACGAAAATTTTCACAATATTGACAATCACAAACTTCTGTAACATCTTCGTACATAGCTGCGGTTTTTTCAACTTCAATATTTAATAACCAATCTTCCATGCGTACTTCTTTCATTCTTGCTCCCCCTTATTGGTAAATGTGACTGTAATAATCGTACCTTTTCCTACTTCGGACGTAATGTCTAGCTCATGACCGAGCTTTTCGCATATTTCATTGGCTAAATATAAGCCCATCCCTGTCGATTCCCCAGTCTTACGTCCGTTTTCACCAGTAAAAAAGGCTTTTGTCACACGAGATAGATCGGAAGCAGGAATACCAATGCCCTCATCACAGATTGCTAGCTGAATGTATTCATCTTTTTTTATGGCAGAAATCACTATTTTTTTATTAGCCTCAAATGTATACTTCACCGCATTTGTTACGAATTGTCCGATAATAAAACGAAGCCATTTAGAATCGCTCGCTACAATGATGTCATCCTCAATATGAATTTCAGGAAAAACTCGTTTCGTAATAAATAAACGTTTATTCTCATTAACAGTTGCAGTGACAATTGTTTTTAAAGCAATCTGTTCTACTTGCATGTCCTCTTCAAAGTTTTCCAATCTTGCATTGACAAGTACCATGTCCAAGCCTATGCGCAAACGATCAATTTCCTCTTGCACATTCTTTTTGTCTAGTGGGCGGTCATCTTGCAATAACAATTCAATAACAGAAATGGGTGTTTTCATTTGATGCACCCATTGATTCATAAACTGATCGTGTCGCTTTTGACTTGCATACAACGAATGAAGTTCATGCTGATACAATCGATAGAGTTCATGCATATATTTTTCCGTCTGCACAGCCTCAGGCGTTTTGGCATTTTTTTGAAGACCATCTTCCATTGTCTTTGGAAGTTGCGATATTTTCATCAAATAACTTTGCCGCATTAAATAGCGAACAAGTAAAAACGAGCACAACAACACCAAACTAATACTGACAGAATATATAGCAGTATCGACGTTTCGAAAGCCATCTAGCCAGTACAACACCATAATAAAACCAACTAATAGGAGCTGAAAGATAAAAAACGAGGCATAATCTCGCAAAAATAATTTCCAACCCATTACAGCTCACCCGCGCTTAAAATGAAGCGGTATCCAGCACCACGAACTGTTTCTATCGTAGACAAAATATGATAATCAGCTAATTTTTTACGTACTCGCGTCATATTTACATTCAATGTATTTTCATCTACAAACGCCTGATCGTCCCAAAGCTCCTCCAGCAATAGTTCACGTGTTACTACTTTTGGTGCCTGTCCCATTAAAAGCTCTAGAATGATACACTCTTTCTTTTGTAATGGAATTTCTAAATCATTTTTATGCAGCTCCATACGTTCCAAATGTAATACAAGCTGCCCTTGTTTTATCGTCCGTTCTTCTTGTCTTACAGCATATTCACCATATGTACGGCGCAAGTGACTTCGGATTTTAGCTAATACAATTTCATAATTGAATGGCTTTGTAATAAAATCATCACCGCCATTTTCAAGCGCAAAAATTTGGTCCATTTCGCCAGAACGCGCCGAAATGAAAATGATCGGACAAGTTGTATATTGACGCAACTGACGACACCAATAGTAGCCATCATATGCTGGTAAATTTATATCAAGCAATACCATATGTGGATTAAAAGCCGTAAACTCTTCAATGAGATGATCAAATTCCTGGATTGTTTCAACTTCGTATTGATATTTTCTAAGTGTTTCTGCAAGCAATGATGCAATCTTTACATCATCCTCGACAATAAATATCCGATGCTTCTCCATATCCACACTCCTTTCTCTCTATATATTGTACCAAAAAAAGGTTCGTCGACATAATTGCCGACGAACCTTTTTTCTGTTGCGTCTGTCATGTGACTGCTACATATTTCTACCAGGAGGAAAATGTGGACTCGCCTCAAATTTCTACACTGAAAGATGGTAGCTGTCAGCCACATACTTTTTGGAACGAAAGTCTACAGCTATAGCTATAAAATATTTTTGAGGTAAGGGCGTTAGTCAACGCCCTTTGTAGCTTTTCTTAATAAATTAATTGTAAAAACTCTTCTGTTGTGACACCACCAAAGTATTTTGGAATGTCAATGTCTGCTAACGCTTCAGCAATAGCTGTCCGATTATAGTTTGTACCAACTAAGCGTTGCTCAACATCTACCATATCACCTACACCGAAGAAATCACCAAAAATATGTACTTCTTCAATAATACCGTGATTCACGTCTAAGCGAATGTCGATGCCCCCTGTTGGGAAACGATGTGTTTTTTGAATATTAAAGCGTGGAGATTTCCCGTAATTCCAGTCCCACGTTTGATATCGTTCTGCTGATAATTTATGGATATTCGTCCAATCTTCCTCTGTCAGCTCATAATAGCGAATATTCTCTTCACCACCGAAGATGGATTTTAAGATCTCTAATCGGAATTCCTCAACTGTCATCTGTTCTTTTAAGAACTCAGAAATATTTGCTACACGTGAGCGAATCGATTTAATGCCCTTTGATTCAATTTTATCTTTTTTAACTTTTAACGCAGAAACCACAGCGTCAATTTCTGTATCAAACATTAATGTTCCATGACTAAACATACGACCTTTTGTAGAAAACTGCGCGTTTCCAGATACTTTGCGTCCTTCTGCTAAAATATCATTGCGACCCGATAATTCTGAAGTGACACCTAATTTTGCAAGTGCATCAACAACTGGCTGTGTGAATTTTTTATAATTCATAAAGCTATCGCCATCATCTTTCGTAATAAAACTGAAGTTTAGGTTGCCAAGATCATGATACACAGCACCACCACCTGAAAGACGGCGAACCACAATGATGCCATTCTCCTCCACATAATCTGTATTAATTTCTTCAATTGTATTTTGATTTTTTCCAATAATGATGGACGGCTGATTTATGTAAAATAGCAGCACTGGTTCCTTTTCAATGTCCATCGTCTTTAATAAATACTCCTCAATCGCAAGGTTAATGCGTGGGTCATGAATCCCTTTATTGTCAACGAAAATCATATCGCGTTTCCTCCTTCACAAAATATCCATATTTATTTTAACGTAAATTAAGCATTTTGTGTTGACGAAACGCTTCTGTTATAATACACTTAGAAATATCAAAACAGTAATAGTACAGATGAACTTAAAGGAGGAGTCCACAATGTTAGAAAACGTAGTTGAATTTTTCAAGAATTTACCCGCAAAGCAATGCACTGAATGTGGTGAAAAAATCGAAGAACAAAGCGAATGCTACAGCAACACTTGTGAAAAATGTAACTGCCTATAAGCATTTGCCTATTCTGTAATAGTCATATACGTGCCCCACACGTAATAATTATGACATCACTCATCATATTTTTGATGAACCCTTAATTAAATCTCTTACACTTACGAAACAGCAGCTGATACGCTCATATCAGATGCTGTTTTTTTGTATGGATTCTTTTTATCGTAAAATACTGGTTGGTGAGGTATTTTCGGTCAAACTTTATTTCAAAGCAACACCTTGATTTGACGCAGCATATTCTCTTTAGGCACAATTAAGTCGTAAAGCGTCATATAAGGGCTTAGCGTGAATGTATCTTGTTTGGAAATCATGGACAGCACCACCTTGCATTAGTCCTTTCATTAAAGGGTTAGGTTGAATCGGAAAGAATGAAAAACTCAGAGAAACGATAATATTAGTTGATTGGCGTGTAGGCGGCTACGCCTTGGAGGACTAGCGAACAGCTTGGGACCCCGCAGGAGCGTTCGCGACGAGGAGGCTCAAGGTTTTGGCTCCCAGGAAAGTGTCCGCCGAAACGGCAATCAACGGCATCGCAGAAAAGCCATGGCAGAAACGATTAATCGTTTCCGCCATGGCTAAAATTCATTTTATGGACTTTTTCAGTGCCCTCCCATAATCATGGTGAGTGCAATAACTCTATTTTTATTTCTCTTCGGCTACTTTTGAGTAACGTCTTGTGTGTAATAGCATGAAATAACCGAAAGTAATGGCTAAGAAAACAGCCATATATCCAAATAACATACCATAGTTTTGCCATAAGTAAGTCATATCACCAGTGGATATACTTGCCTTGAATGCCTGAACTGAATAAGTCATCGGTAATAATTTATTAAATATTTGTAGTGGTTCTGGAATCAATTCAAGTGGGAATGTACCTGCACTTGTTGTAAGTTGTAAAATTAATACAACAATTGCCATGAATCGTCCTGGATCACCGAAAATGGAAACAAGCATTTGAATTAAACCTAGGTAAACAAAGCTTGTTAATAGCGCTGAAAGTATGAAATATCCTAAGTTTTGCACTTCAAGACCTAAGCCCCATTTTACAATACCAACTGTTAATAAAGATTGAATCAATCCAACGACTGCTAATACAGTCACTTTACTTGTAAACCATGATACGCCGTTTTTCGGACGAATTGCTGGTTCAACAAGTGGGAACACAATTGAAATTAGTAATGCACCAACGAATAAACCAAGTGAGATAAAGTAAGGAGAGAATCCTGTACCATAGTTCGGTACATGGTTAACAGATTCTTTATCAACCTCTACTGGGCTACCGACCATATCATATGTGTCGTCATTAGCATGTACTTCATTTGCTTTTTCACTTGCTTCGCCTAATTTACTTGATAATGTGGCAGTACCATCAGCAAGTTCAGTTGAGCCTTCAGCTAATGTCGAAGAACCATCTGCTAACTCCCCAGATTTGGACGCAAGCGTTGTTGTACCTTCTTTCAATGTTGTTGTACCATTTGCTAATTCATTTAAACCAGATGCCAATGTTTTGGAACCAGACACCGCTGTATTTACGCCAGCATTTAGTTCACCTAGTTTATTGGCAAGTGTTGCGTTACCAGCCTGTAAATTTTTGGCACCTGCTATTAATGCATTACTTTTTGCTGATAATGAATTGGCACCTGCTAAGACATCTGCTTGACCTGCTGCAATTTGTGTTGCACCAGAATTTACTTGGTTCGCACCTGCCTGTAATTTTTCTGTACCGCTTGCTAAAGAATTTAAGCCGTTATGCACATTGGCACTACCAGCTTGTAACTCTGCAAGTGTTTGTTTTAATGCAGCCGCTTGCTCTTCTGGCATTGAAGCAATAGCACTTTGTAATTGAGCAGTTAAAGCCGTGAGACCTGCTTCTACTTTTGCTGAGCCCGTTGTTAACTGATTAGCTGCACCGTTTAATGTACCTGCACTCTCAGCAACAGATGCTGCACCAGTGATGATTTGTTGTTGTTTTTCATTTAACGTTGTTAGACCTGCTTCTACCTTTGCTACACCTTGTGTGTATTGTGATAGACCTTGTTCAAGATTCGTTGCACCCGTTGCCGCCTGTTGTGCACCTTTTTGTAGCTGTACTGTACCATCTTGTAATTTCACAAGACCTGTTGATAATTCAGTAGCACCAGTAGCTGCTTGACCAGCACCTTGTGTAATTTTGTCTGTACCATTAGAAAGTTCGATTGTACTTGATGCTAGTTGCTCCAGATAGCCTTTTAAATCTTTGGCACCATTCGCTACTTTTTTCGCACCTTCATCTAATTTAACGGAACCATCTGCTGCTTCTGTAAAGCCATCGCCTAACGTTGCAATAGAATCAAATAATTTTTCTGCATATGTAGCAGAAACTTGTGAATTTACTTCCGCACGTACACGATCCATTGCCGTTTCACCAATTTGTGCACCAAGGAAGTTTAAGCCTTCATTAGGAATATAGTTAATTACTAGTTTAGAAGGTTTGTTATCTAATAATGTTGTTGCATGCTCAGAAAAATTTGTTGGGAGTTCAAGGATCATGTAATAGTCACGACCATTTAAACCCTTTTCTGCTTCTTCTTTTGATACTTCGATAAAGTTAAATTGCTCACTATCGACAAGCTTATCGACTAAGGTATCCCCTAAATCTAACTTAACTCCATCCATTTCAGCACCAGTATCTTCATTGACGATTGCTACTGGTAAATTAGGTAAGCCTGCATACGGATCCCAAAACGCCCATAAAAACATTCCTGCATACATGACAGGGATGAATAATACAGCGATAATCGAAACAAGCATTTTTCTTGTTTTAAAGATTTTCAGCCATTCAGCTTTAATCATGTTTTTTCTCACTCCTATACTTTTTGACCGAAAACGTCATTTGGTCAATTTCCTGCAAAAAAAATCTCAAACCTCACAGTATGCAAAATTTGTAGATTCTTTCTTAAAGAATTAGTCCTCGGAAAATTGTTTCCTTGAAAAGATTCAGTATCTTTTCCTCCGGGATTTTGTCGTCATGTAACTCATGCCAGTCAACAATAAACGCCAAATACGCCTTTAACAACAGATAGCTTACTAATTCGGCATCACAATCTCGTATCTCACCTTTATCAATACGTCTTTGAATTAAAGCTGCTACGTATGATAATATTTCGGATTCGATGCGAATTAACACTTGTTTAACTGCTGGAGTGCGTAACTCTTTCTCTTCCTCTATTAACTTCGCAAATAAAAGATGTTTTTCACGGAACTGAAGCATTTTCATTAAAGCATTATGCGCATTGTCCATAAAGCTTACTGATGAATCCAACACCGCATCCGCTTCTGCCTTCATCTCTTGTACAAGTGACATAGCAATCTCTTGAAATAAAATCTCTTTATTCGCAAAGAATGTATAAATCGTTCCTTTACCGACATTCGCAATTTTCGCTACTTGCTCCATTGTTGTTGCTTTATAGCCAAACAACGTAAAGGATTTTGCAGCTGCTTCAAGAATTTCCTGCCTACGATCCATTTGTGACATCCTTTCCTGTTGGGTTATATACATCTTTTGTACATGGAAATTAAAGTGACCAGAAAACCATTTCGGTCATCTGGTCATTATCATATTCTTATTTTAAAAATAATGCAAGCATTTAATGATGATTTTTTTCATTTTTTTCATCGTCACCATGCTCTGCATCATCCGATGTATCATTGCCATGTTCCATCATGTTATTATTTGCTTTTTCATCCTCTGGTACTATCTGTGACATATCAGGTGTACCAGCAGTAATTTGTTGCTTCGGCATATTATGTATGCCATTAGCCGTTGTATGCGCAAACATATAATATACACTGTCATGGTCAAATGTTGTTGTTGCCTTGTAGACTCCATCTTTCTCTAAGGTTCCCTCAATCATTTGCCCTTCATCACGCTTACCTGATTCCCAAACTTCAAATTCTACGATTGCATCATCAATATTTTCTCCGCCTTGTTCAACATGAGCCGCCAATTCAATTGGTTCATTTATTGCGACTTCTTTAGGCGTTAAAATTTCAACTTCCAACATTGCAGGCATTTCTGGTTCCTTCAATGTTGTTGGTTCTTCCTTATCCCCACACCCCACTAGTAATGCCGGTACCGCTATTAATGCAAACAACCATTTCTTCATCTTCTATTCCTCCATTAATGGTATCTTAATTTTGATCTTTGTACCTTTTTCTACTTCACTTTTAATCTCTATTGTTCCGTGCAGTTGCTTTAATAACTGTTCGACAATTGACAAGCCGAGTCCACTACCCCCATCTACACGACTCCGTGCTTTGTTCACACGATAAAAACGCTCTGTGACATGAGATAAATCTGCCTGTGGAATTCCAATACCATAGTCCTTGATTGTAATGTGAGCGAATTCATTATTTTCAACTGCTGTGATTTCAACCTTCGATTGTTCATGCGAATAATTGATGGCATTTTCAATAATATTTATAAAAATTTGCTTAAGCTTCACTTCATCTGCTTTAACAATCAATGAATCATCCGCTGTAAGTTGTAATGTAATATCCTTTTTTTGTGCTTGATAAATCAAAATTTGCTGTACTTCACGTAAAGTTTCTGCTAAAGGGATTGGATATAAAATAATTTCTTTTTGTTCATTTTCCATTCGTGCAAGCTGCAGAAGTTCATTTGTTAATCGTTCCATACGATTTGCTTCACGCACGATCAGCTGAATTGTTTCTTCTTTTTGTGCGTCTGCAATAATTCCATTTTGCATCGCTTCACTATACCCTTTCACATAACTAATCGGTGTACGCAATTCATGTGAAACCGTTGCTAAAAAAGTTTTTTGCACCTCATCTTCGCGTTGTATCGCTTCTGCCATGTCATTAAAAGTACTTGATAGTTTGCCAATTTCATCACTTGAATTAACCGGTACTCGTGTTTCATAATTACCGTACGACATCTGTTCGACAGCTGTTTGCAGTTCACTTAATGGACGCATAATATGTCTCAAACCCTTATAGACAAAGAAGCTGATAACGATCAAAAAGATTAAGGCGCTGACAAATAGTAGGACCACCTCTTGACTAGCTAGTTCACTAATTTTCGCTAATGGAAAGTAAATATAAATAATGCCCTCTAATCTATTTTGATCTACTAGGGGTAAGACAACTGAAATAAGTTGACGATCGAACCTTGGCTCATAACCAATCTTTTGCACATACTCGCCTGCCAGTAATTGTTGACGTTCTTCTGCACCGATTAGTGTTTCATAATCAATATCAAATGGTACACAAGCACTAAGCTCACGTGGATTTCGCACAGCGAATATATTTAAGTTGGAATAATCATTGTAATGTTCAATATCCGCTATAAATTCATCTGTTACCTTCCCACTTGTATACATGGTTTGTAACTTGGTACCCACCTCAATCATCGTACTTTCTGTGTCTTCCACATATAGCTGCTCATATAAAAAATCAGTCAGCACATACATAAAAACAACTGTGATGATTAAAAATGCAAAAATTAATAACCATATGCGTGTAGAAATCTTTTTCATTCGCCCGGATCAAAACGGTAGCCGACTCCCCAGACGGTTTGAATATGCCCCGCTGTTTCCTTTCCAAGCTTTAAGCGTAAGGTTTTAATATGGGTATCAACTGTTCGTGTCCCCCCTACATAATCAATATCCCAAATACGCTCAAGCAATTGCTCCCGAGAATACGCATTTCCTGGATTTTTCATAAATAAATGCAATAATTCAAATTCCTTTAATGTGAGGGGAATTGCTTGACCATTTACCGATACTTTACGTGCAATTTCATCAAGTTTAATGGACCCAAACATAATATTTTTCTGTTGTAAATCTGCAATATTTGTACCACTTCTTCTCAGCACCGCATGCATTCGTGCTACAAGCTCGTCATTTGTAAATGGCTTTACAATATAGTCATCGCCACCAAGTGTAAGCCCTCTTACCTTGTCCTCATTCGCATCTCGTGCAGTAAGGAAAATAACCGGAACATCCGACATTGCACGAATACTTTGACATACAACAAAGCCATCCTCATGTGGCATCATTACATCAAGTAGTACCAAATCGATTTGTTCGCGCACGATAATATCATAGGCTTCTGTACCACTTGAGGCTGTAAAGGTCTCAAATTTAGAATTACCTAGCATCATCTCAATCAAATTTCGCATATCTTGCTCATCATCAACAATTAATACGGTAGTCACAATTTTTCCTCCCTTACTAACAGTTGAAATGCACCTTTCCCGACATCAACTGTTTTTTGAATCTGACCCTTTTTTATAAAGTATAAAGTATGGTCGTCGTAACCAGCGACAACAATGTAGTCGTTAAACTGATTCACGACAAAAGGGTTTGCGCCAACCTCTTGTTGCCATTTCACATTCCCATCGAAATCGGTTACATATAATTCATTGTGTCCATGACTAACAACCAATACATTGTCCTCTGTCTTTGTTAATCCGACAGGCATTAAAGGCATCTCAATTACCCCTTGCACTGCACCCGTTGTTAAATCATACCGCTTCACTGAACTATTTGGCTTACTGCCTTCTCCATGTCCACCGATCCATAGCTCATTTGTTTCTTCAACAATGGCTATGCCATGTGAGGATTTTTCAATTGGCCATTCTTGCTTCACCGATAAATCCTGGATTGCTAACACCGAGAGTTTCGTATCTTTATAGTTGACGACATATAGCTGGTCCTTATAAGAAGCCATCGACATTGGATAATTACCAAGCTGCTGTGATGCAAGCTCATTTCCTTCTTCATCAAAGCTTGTCACAGTATTCGTTTTGCTATTCGTAATAAAAAACTGGTTCACATTTTTAGCATAATAGACATTTGTCGTACCAATCTTCACCTTTTTTGAATAGAGCTTTTTCCCAGTCGATAATGTATAGACATCTATTTTGTCTAGCTGATGACCATATAGTAACACACGATCATCTCCAAGCAATAACGCCCCAGAATAGGCTTTTTCAAATGACCAAGTCGCAATGACATTACCCTGTTCATCTATAAAATCTAATGATGGTTCCTGTATATTTAATGACGCAATAAAGTTCCTTTCACGTTCAATCGGATCAAACGATTTTTCCGAACAGCCCGCTAGCCATACAATTTGCACTAAAGAAAAAATGAAGAACGCCCATTTTTTCAACGTCATCACCTCTGCCCTTTACTATACTTCACAATTGTGAAATCCACGTGAAACTTGAAAGATAAATTTATGACAAACATAACCAGCAGATCTTACAAATTTTTATGTGGCACAGTATAGAACAAGCACATATCTAAGCAAAAAATCTAAATGCACATATACTACAAAGATTATTGCAAGGAGGAATCACAAAATGGTGACCATTAGTTTATGTATGATTGTAAAAAATGAGGAAGATGTCATTGGCAGATGCCTAGAATCGGTAAAGGATTTAGTAGATGAGATTAATATAGTAGATACTGGCTCCACCGACAAGACAAAACAAATTGTCGAACAGTTCACGGATCGTATTTTTGATTTTGAATGGATTCAGCACTTTGCTGCTGCTCGAAACTATTCATTTCAGCAAGCAACTCAGGAATTCATTCTGTGGTTAGATGCAGATGATGTTTTCACAGCTGAAGATCAAAAAAAATTCAAAGCACTAAAAGAATCTTTTCCCGCTGATAGTGATGCAGTCTCTATGAACTATAATTTGAGTTTTGATGATGAGGGAAACGTAAGCTCCCTATTAAAAAGATATCGTTTAGTCAGGAAAGATAAACAATTTCAATGGATTGGTGCCGTACACGAATATTTAGAAGTTGACGGGATACTGTATGACAGTGATGTTGCAGTAAGCCATTTACCTCTCAGTCATGATCACACTCGGAATATTAGTATTTATAGACAACTTGTTCAATCCGGAGAATCTCTATCACCACGTGATACTTTCTATTACGCCAACGAGTTAATGGATCATGATTTTAATGAGGATGCAATATTTTACTATGAGCAATTTTTAACGTCTAAATTGGGATGGGTTGAAGATAATATTCGCGCCTGCTTTAAGTTAGCAGATTGTTACTCTATTTTAAATGACAAGGAAAATAACCTAACGTCCATCTTGAGGAGTTTTGAATACGACATCCCCCGTCCAGAAGCATGCTGTAGATTGGGCTATCATTTTATGGAACAAGCAAAAAATTACGAAGCAATTTTTTGGTATGAACAAGCGCTTGTAATCATACAAAAACCAAATGCACCCTTTCAAGATATAACCTTCACCTCCTGGTTACCGCATTTACAATTATGCGTCCTCTATGATCGATTACAGCAATACGAACTAGCGAATGCCCACAATGAATTAGCAAGAACTTTCTTACCAAATGACGAGAAAATTTTATATAACAAAAACTATTTTGAGCGTATTTTAAAAAAGGATAGTTAGGAATCCCAACTGTCTTCAAAAATTAAAAAACACGAGAAACAATACAAATTACTGATGAGATGGCTTCAGCTTCGCTGAGTCATCTTTTTACGTGCATCTCGCTATATATGCATAGCCTAGTTCATCGCTTACCAACATTTGTATTGCTTTTAAAATGACCTTTTCCACTATCATTCTTGCTTCTTGATTACTAAATTATCATCAATACATAAAGTGCTTCACTATTATCACTTTTGTATCCCATAATTCCTCTTATTTTAAAATACTTCAGTACTTTCATCTAACTTTTTTATTTAGGGTGATCTTTCAATAATTATTACTGTTATATCCACTCTTCCAGCTTTTACTTGAGAAGTAAGAAAGTAAAATAACTCTTCCATGATATATATGGAAGTACTAATATCCTTATTTGCATATTTAGAGATAACAAATAGTTAATCATCCATTTTCTCTATCATCTATGTGAATACGCTATTTGAGAGAGGAGGTGAGAAAATGAAATTTCAGGATTTTAATATAAATAATATTTGTGGCAAATGTCTTTCACATCCTTGTTGTTGTAATAATGGCCCAGTTCAAAGATGCCCAATTTGGCCAGTTAAACCCACTGGACCAACAGGAGGAGTTACGGGTCCTACTGGCAGTACAGGCTCTACTGGCGCTACTGGTGTTACGGGTACTACAGGGTCTACTGGTGTTACAGGCACAACGGGTGCTACTGGAGCCACAGGTGTAACTGGTACTACTGGCGCTACTGGCGTTACTGGGGCTACTGGGGCTACTGGAGCCACAGGTGTAACTGGTACTACTGGCGCTACTGGCGCTACTGGCGTTACTGGGGCTACTGGGCCTACTGGGGCTACTGGTGTTACTGGTACTACTGGTGACG
>NZ_JBNNLZ010000006.1:4316-81114 GCF_050272295.1 Lysinibacillus sp. NPDC048646 | reverse complement strand
GGCTACGGGTGCTACGGGTGCTACGGGTGCTACGGGTGCTACGGGTGCTACGGGTGCTACGGGTGCTACGGGTGCTACGGGTGCTACGGGTGCTACGGGTGCTACTGGGGCTACTGGGGCTACTGGTGTTACTGGTGTTACTGGGGCTACTGGTGCCACAGGTGTTACTGGGGCTACTGGGGCTACTGGGGCTACTGGGGCTACTGGGGCTACTGGCGTTACTGGAGCCACAGGTGTAACTGGTACTACTGGACCTACTGGGGCTACTGGGGCTACTGGGGCTACTGGTATTGCAGGTGTTGCTGGCGCTACTGGTGTAACTGGGGCTACTGGCGTTACTGGAGCCACAGGTGTAACTGGTACTACTGGACCTACTGGGGCTACTGGGGCTACTGGTATTGCAGGTGTTGCTGGCGCTACTGGTGTAACTGGGGCTACTGGTGTTACTGGGGCTACTGGCGCTACTGGTGTAACGGGCGCTACTGGTATTGCAGGTGTTGCTGGCGCTACTGGCGTTACGGGTGGAACTGGTGGAACTGGTACTACAGGGCCTACTGGTGTTACGGGTGCCACTGGTGTTACGGGTGTTACGGGTGTTACTGGTATTGCCGGTGTTGCTGGCGCTACTGGCGTTACGGGTGGAACTGGTACTACAGGCCCTACGGGTGCTATTGGCGCTACTGGTGTTACGGGTACTACAGGGTCTACTGGTGTTACAGGCGCTACTGGTGTTACGGGTACTACAGGGTCTATTGGTGTTACAGGCGCAACAGGTGCTACTGGAGCCACAGGTGTAACTGGTACTACTGGCGCTACTGGCGCTACTGGTGAAACGGGCGCTACTGGTGCTACTGGTGGAACTGGTACTACTGGTGTTACGGGCGCTACTGGTGGAACTGGTACTACTGGTGTTACGGGCGCTACTGGTTCCACTGGTGCTACTGGTGCTACTGGCGCTACTGGGGTAACAGGTGCTACCGGCGTTACGGGCACTACTGGGGCTACTGGGGCGACTGGTATTGCCGGTGTTGCTGGTGCCACAGGTGTAACTGGTACTATTGGCGCTACTGGTGAAACGGGCGCTACTGGTATTGCCGGTGTTGCTGGCGCTACTGGTGTTACTGGTACTACAGGGCCTACTGGTGTTACGGGCGCTACTGGTTCCACTGGTGCTACTGGTGCTACCGGCGTTACGGGCACTACCGGAGCGACCGGGGCGACCGGAGCGACCGGGGCGACTGGAATCACAGGTGTAACTGGTACTACTGGACCTACTGGTGAAACGGGCGCTACTGGTATTGCCGGTGTTGCTGGCGCTACTGGTGCTACTGGTTCCACAGGTACTACTGGCGCTACTGGTTCCACTGGTTCCACTGGTGCTACTGGCGCTACTGGTTCCACTGGTTCCGCTGGTGCTACTGGACCAGCATTTACGGAAGGATTCTCAGCCTTTAATAATGATTTATCTGTTAGTAGCTCAACTACTATTGGCAATTGGAGCGTAGCTTCTCCGTATTTCACAACACCTGCCTTTAATCCAACCACTGGTGTATTTACTGTTCCTACAACAGGTAGATACTCATTTGAAGCTACTATCAACTATTCAACAACAGCTGCAATAACCGTAAGTTTAGGTGGAGGAATAAACCCGTCATTTGCCATTCGCAGAAATGCGACGACAAATTTAATAAATGGATTATTCCCAGTACTAAATGTCAATGTTGCGCTTGTGTTAATTTTACGAGCAATTTTAGGGAGCGGTACTGTAACACTAGCAGGTGAAGTCAATTTAACTGCTGGCGATGCCATTGATCTATTTTATGAGGCTGATGGTTTAACCATTCCCCTTACCCTCGGAGGTGCCAACTCTGGTGGTATAGTGTGGTCATGTCATCGTATTTCATAGCAAATTTGTTCGCTCATCAAACAACGAAGGAGAAGGAGGTTTATACTTCCTTCTTTTCTTCTGCATCATAAACTATTCATTCTTTATACTTTTTCTTATAAAAATTTTCTGACATACTTGCCCAAATCTCTGAACAGCTTAATAACCGCAACTTCAAATGCATTTTGTTTCCCTTACTTGTTTGGAAATTGGACAACTTGTCAAAAAGAATGCCCACTTCAAAGCAAAAAAAAGCACAAACTTCTGCTTCAGAGCATCTCATTAGCATCAGTTTGTACTATTACATGTCATTTCTTTATATACATTCTTGGGTAAACATTTCAGTTAGTAATTCAGTAGCAACTTTTTTCCCTTGTTCTACGCATTCCGGAATTGATATACCTTCAAACGAGCTTCCTGAAAGTTTAACTGTTGGGAAGTGATCGCTCAATTCTTGTTTCACACGTTCAATCTTTGCTTCATGTCCAACTGTATATTGGGGCATCGCATTTTTCCATCGGGATACTACTGTCGTTATAGGGGTTCCATCGATACCGATTGTTTTTCTTAAATCTTGTAGGACCGTCTTTTCAATCTCTGAATCGGAAAGAGCAACAATGGCTTCATCGCCAACACGTCCTATGTAACTGCGTAACAACACATAATCAGTTGGTGTAGTATTTGGCCATTTCCGATTGCTCCATGTACAGGAAGTTATTGAAAAATCGCTACTTCGTGAGACAAAAAATGACAGTGCATCCAATTCAACAAGTTGCTCCTTTTTAAAAGCCATAGTGACCGTCGCAATTGTTGCAGCCTTCATAGAGTTCAATTCTGTTAATAGCTGATACTTCCTAAACATTTTCTCCGCAACCTGAAACGGTGTAGCGATAATGACAGCATCTGCTATAATTTGTGAAAAATTATTTAACACCACTTGCACTGTTCCATCCTTGCCATGTTCAATTTCTTCTACTTTGACACCCTTTTGAACTGTCCCAGGAAAAAGTGATGCTTCTAATTTTTCTATAAGTGTTTCGAGCCCATTCTCAAATGTTTGGAAAATCCCTTTATCTTTTGCAATGCTGTTGTCACTTAAAAAATTCGCACCTGACTTTTTCATCCCAATAAGTAAACTGCGATATTTTTGCTCTAATTCATACAACTGTGGAAATGTTGAGTGCATGCTTAGTTGCTCAATATCACCGGCAAACGTTCCCGCTAGTAAAGGCTCTACCAGATTTTCTACAACCTCTGCTCCAAATCTTCTTCTGAAAAATTCTCCTATAGGTTGATCGTCATCCTGTGCAGATCGAGGGAGGACAAAGTCTCCCGCTGCACGAATTTTCCCGCTGAGAGAAAACAAACCTGATGTAATGAAAGAGGAGATATGCGGCGTGGCTCCTGACATAAGACTGCTTGGAATAGGATATAATTGACTACCAACAGCTACGTAAGTTGGCCCCGAATTACTTGTGATTAACTCTTGTTCAATGCCTAAATCCTGTGCAAGTATATGAACATGATTTTCACGGTCAAAAAAAGATTCTGGCCCGCGCTCAATGATGAAGTCATCTTTTTTTAGAGTTTGGATTTTCCCGCCAAGGCGCAATGACGACTCGACAAGTACGATATCTACGGGCAATTCTTTTGCGCGCGCTTCCTTTTGCATATAGAACGCAGCTGTTAGGCCAGTAATGCCACCACCAATAACAACTACCTTACGTCTTTTTTGAGTCACCAACATCATCACTTTCTTTTCGCTTAGCTTAGTTTTTTATGAATAGCGTCTACCATCGCATCTATAAATAATGGGTGTGTATTTGGCATTGCTGGGCGATAGTATTTTACTCCTAGCTCCTCACAAACAACTTTACATTCATAATCGTTATCGTATAGAACTTCTAAATGTTCTGTTACGAAGCCAACAGGTGTATAAACAAATGAACGAAAACCCTTTTGCTCATAAAGATCACGTGTTAAATCCTGCACGTCCGGTCCAAACCAAGGTTCTGGCGTTTGTCCTGCTGATTGCCAGCCTACTTCTACATTGTTCACACCAGTAGCTTCTTGAATCAGACGAGCCGTTTCGATTAATTGATCTTCGTAAGGGTCACCCATTTCTTTAATTTTCGTAGGAAGTGAATGTGCTGATACGATTAAACAAGCTTTTTCACGATCTTCTTTGGACATAGCATCGAATATTTCATTTACTTTGTTCTTCCAATAATCAATGAATTTCGGCTCATCATACCAAGATTCAACAGAGGTAATTGTCAGTCGTTCACCAGCTGCTTCTGTAGCACGACCGTTATATGATTTGATAGAGAATGTTGAGAAATGAGGTGCTAACACGATAGAGACCGCTTCTTTAATGCCTGCTGCAACCATTTCCTCTACAGCATCCTCAATAAATGGATGGATGTGTTTTAAACCAATAAATAGTTTATATTCTACATCGTCTTGTACCTCATTTAAACGTGCACATAAAGCTTCTGCCTGCGCTTTCGTGGCTGCTGCCAATGGTGATAAACCACCGATTGCCTCATAGCGACTACGCAAATCTTCTAGATGCTCCTCTGATGGTCTACGTCCATGTCGAATGTGCGTATAATAGGATTCAATATCTTCTTCTTTGTAGGGTGTGCCATATGCCATTACTAATAAGCCTTTAACTTCTTTCATTAACCTTTTCACCTCTATAAAATAGTTAAACTATGTTTTTTGTATGTTTATTGAACATATTGTGACGAAAGCAAGCGTCAGTCACTAACGTCTTAAAAGATAGAAGACTGCCCAATAAGATTTGTTTATATTATTGAGCAGCATCTATTTATTAATAACGTTCTTGAATTTGCTGTGCACTGTATTCATGAATAAGTGTAGTTAAACGTTTTAATACATCTGGGTTGACCTCTGGAAACACACCATGACCTAAGTTAAAAATATGACCTGGTACTTCTAGACCTTGATCGATAATATCCTTCGTACGTTTTTCAATAACAGACCAATCAGCAAGTAATAATGATGGATCTAAGTTTCCTTGTACTGGCTTTGTAATGCCTTTTGCACGAGCTTCTTTGATTGGTAAGCGCCAATCTAAACCTACGACATCAATCGGTAGATCATGCCATTCTTTTACTAGATGGCTTGCACCGACGCCGAATTGAATAAGTGGCACATTTTCTTTTTTCAACTCACCAAAAATACGTGTCATGACAGGTTTGATGAACACACGATAATCTTCGACATTTAGAGCTCCAACCCAGGAGTCAAATATTTGAATCGCTTTGGCACCCGCTTCAACTTGAGCTGAAACATCCGCAATAATCATATCTGCAAGTTTGTCCATTAACGCAAACCATGCTTGTGGCTCCGATACCATAAATGATTTTGTTTTATTATAGTTTTTAGAAGGTCCACCTTCAATCATATAGCTCGCTAGCGTGAAAGGTGCGCCTGCAAAGCAAATGAGTGGTACATTCAATTGTTCTTCAGTTAATAATTTTATCGTTTCTAACACGAATGGAGTATGTTCCTTCGCATTGAACTCACCTAATTTTTCTACATCAGCAACTGTGCGTATTGGATTAGAAATAACAGGACCTACGCCTGCTTTTATTTTCACATCTATGCCGATACCTGGTAGTGGTGTAACGATGTCTTTATATAAAATAGCTGCGTCTACATTGTAATTATCTACTGGTAATTTTGTTACGTATGCACATAGCTCTGGACGATGTGTAATTTCTTCTAAAGAATACTTTTCTTTAATCGTACGATATTCTGGTTGAGAGCGTCCTGCTTGGCGCATATACCAGACTGGTGTATGTTCTGTTCTTTCTCCTCGTGCAGCACGAAGAAGTGTATCATTAAATGTTGTCATGATTATTTCCTTCCCCTCGATATAATTCATACCGTAAAATTCTCTTGTTTATTCCATTATTATTGATATCCGTTTTCAATAGTAAACGCTTCCTCCGTTATTGTATAGTTTTCCTAGAGAAATGTCATAAAATTGTTCTTTCTGGTGTCTTCTTTTTTGACAAAGCGTTAGAGTTGCACTTAAATGGAGATAATCACGCTATTATGATTATTCATAAGGAGGGCAAAGTTATGTATATTTATTTAACTTCTGGCACAAATGAATTTATGGAGCAGGTGAAAAATAAGTATCCGAACGAGCACATGATCCTAATACACGGGGAAGGAAACTCCGTGCTCATACATGAAACTGAAGGTAAATCAGTATTTTCCACACCACGTAAATTTGAAATTTTAGATACTGTCAATGAATTAGAGGAACGTGGCTTTTTTGTCTTCAATAATATCCCTGTTACTGATGAAGGTCGTCCTGTATTTGAACATCGTTTTTTAAATCGTGCACGAGCTATCGAGGATGAGCCTGGTTTCGTAGCATTTCGTTTATTGCGTCCATTAAATGGCGATACATATATCGTCATGACACAATGGAATGGCCCGCACTCATTTGAAGCATGGAAAAATTCCAAAGCCTATAAAACAGCACATGCTGAGCAGGAAGAACCAACGGGCGTGCGCCGCCAGCAACATATTTTCTCTGCCGCTTCCTATGTTTCAACCTATAGTGTTACACCAAAAGAAGAAAACGAGGCATAATTTTTTTAAAGGAGCATGAACAAATGAAACAAAATTTACTTAAAAAAATTGATGCTCATTTTGATGAAATGGTGGCTATTCGCCACCATCTACATATGCATCCAGAACTTAGTTTCCACGAGCAGGAAACAGCAAACTATATTATTCAATTTTATAAAAAACTTGGTGTACCAGTTGAACCGAATGTCAGCGGTTTTGGACTCATTGCACGCATAAAAGGTAACAAACCGGGTAAAACAATTGCCTTACGCGCAGATTTTGATGCACTCCCCATTCAAGATGAAAAAGATGTGCCATACAAATCAACTGTTCCTGGTGTTATGCATGCTTGTGGTCATGATGGCCATACTGCCACATTATTAATCCTAGGTAAGTTACTTTGGGAAATGCAGGATGAATTAGTTGGTGAGTATGTGCTCATTCATCAACATGCAGAGGAAGCTGATCCAGGCGGTGCAATTGGGATGGTGCAAGCAGGTGCATTAAACGGAGTTGATGCCATTTTTGGTACACATTTATCATCTAATCATCCGACTGGCATGATTGGCTATCGTGTAGGGCCAATGATGGCAGCTGTCGATAGTTTTGAAATAAAAATTCAAGGTAAAGGTGGCCATGGTGCTCACCCTCACCAAACGAAGGATGCCATTGTCATCGGTTCTCAGCTGGTGATGAATCTACAACAGCTCGTTGCTCGTCGTGTTGCACCAACTGAATCTGCAGTTCTCACGGTTGGCTCATTTGTTGCATCTAATGCCGACAATATTATTGCCGATACAGCCTATTTAAACGGGACGATTCGTACATTTGAAACGGATATACGTGAAACAATGGAACGTGAATTTAAACGTGTTGTACAAGGCACTGAAATTGCCCACGATTGTACGATTGAACTAGATTATCGCCGTGGGTATCCAGCAATCGTTAACCACGAAAAGGAAACATTATTTGTACGTGATATTGCACAGGATATTTGCGAAGTTGTTGAAATTGAAGCAACAATGGGTGGCGAGGATTTTTCATACTACTTAGAAGAGAAACCAGGTACATTCTTCTTCACCGGAGCCGAACCTGTTGAGTACGCGCCACATCACCATCCAAAGTTCGATATCGATGAAAAAGGAATGCTCGTTGCAGCGAAGGTGCTGTTAACCGCTGCCTTGGACTATCAATTCGTTGAATAAAACATATAAAGCTCATTTTTCCCAATCTTCTTGGAAAAAATGAGCTTTATTTTTTAAAAATTTAGAGCTAGGACCTGAGCGGTACTTCATCTTACCTGAGCGTTAACTCGGGCTACCCGAGTGTTACTCCACCCTACCTGAGCGGTAACTTGAGCTACCCGAGCGTTACTCCACCTTACCTGAGCGGTAACTTGGGTTACCCGAGCGTTACTCCACCTTACCTGAGCGATAACTTGAGCTACCCGAGCGTTACTCCACCTTACCTGAGCGGTAACTTGGGTTACCCGAGCGTTAATCCACCCTACCTGAGCGTTAACTCGGGCTACCCGAGCGTTACTCCACCTTACCTGAGTGGTAACTTGAGCTACCCGAGCGTTACTCCACCTTACCTGAGCGGTAACTTGGGTTACACGAGCGGTACTTCATTTTACCCGAGCGTTCCCCTGTTTCACTTGAGTGAAACTATCAGTTTGATTTCGACATTTTCGCAGTCAATTCACTTACAACAAAGACGATTATAAATGTTACGTAGAACATTGGCTGTGCCACACCACTTAGACCTACAATCATAGTCTGAGCAATCATCGCAAGTCGAACTACCTGTTTGACCGCTAGATCACGTGCATTCTCTGGTAGTGGATATAGCATGTCCATACGGAATTCCCCACTTGATATTAAAGCCTGCTTCAACTGAATCGTTGTTGCAAAACTTAATGCACCAGCAACAATCCATGTAACTACTGGAATATCTACAAAAGCAGCAATAACAGCCGAAATCACCGTCAAGCGGAGCCATAAATAAAAATGATCGTCTGTACGCACGAATGTACGGAATACCAAATACTTTTGGGCATTTCCTTTTGTATATGGCACAAACTTGTAAAGCCAATCTAACCAACCTCGACGTCGAATACTGCCCCGTAAATGGGGTACGTCCGTAAAGTAGTTAGCAAAGCGGTAGAAGCTCATCATACGATTTTGTTCTAACTTTACAAAATGTTCGTATGGTACAGGCTCTCCCACAGATTTTTTCCGGAAGAAAACGATATATGCACAACCAATTACTGCGGCAATACTTGCTAGGATTGGCTTTGTTTGAAGTCCCATATAAACAGTTACACCAAATATTACAGCGCGAACGAATCTATCCACCCATATAAAATGTCCACGTTCACTATATCGATAACTGAACTCTCCTTGCACACTGAAATACTTCAGTACGACAACGAGGAAAAATACAGCCCAAATATCAAATGTCGCTAATTCAGTAACTGCTTTTAATAGCGGAATACTTACAATATAAACAATCGCAACAATCCATACCTGTGACCAAAAAGTCCAAGCAAGTGCCTTATTAAAATACTGCGCCATCTTTGATTCTAATGGTAGTAAATATACTTGGTCCGGCTCACGCAATAATGTCGTCGGTCGACTAAAAGCCAGTAAAACACCGATTACAATTGCAATTAACGGCTCTGCTGGAAAATCAGTCGTTACAATTTTTAGCCATTCACTATATTGATAGCCCCCTGCTCCAATAAGAAATACAAGTACAATTGCTATATGCCCTGTAAAAATAAACTGCATATATTTTTGCACTTGACCTATATAATGCATGAAGCGCGAGGACCATACATCACGCAAGTTCTTCATGGTCCCGCTCCTTTGTCATCGCAATATACAGATCATCCAATGTAGCCTGTGGCATGCCAAAAGCCTTGCGTAAGTCTGCCATCGTTCCTTGTGCCCGCACGCGTCCTTCATGCAATAAAATAATTCGGTCGCAATGCTTTTCAGCAGTCGATAATATATGTGTTGACATTAAAATCGAAGCGCCCTCTTTTTTCTTTTCATCCATCTGATCAAGTAATGATTGAATACCTAGTGGATCTAAACCAACAAACGGCTCATCAATTATATAAAGACTCGGATTGACTAAAAAAGCACACATAATCATGACCTTTTGACGCATCCCTTTTGAGAAATGGGATGGGAACCAATTGAGTCGTTTTTCCATGCGGAATTCCTTTAATAAAACTTCAGAACGTGCCGCAAGTGAAGCCTCATCTAAACCATAAGCCATCGCTGTTAACTCTAAATGTTCACGTAGCGTTAACTCATCATACAAAACAGGTGTTTCTGGAATATATGAAAACGCGGTACGATACTTGTCCGTATCTTCCTTTAACGTCACACCATTTAAGCGGATGTCACCTTCTTTTGGCAACATCGTTCCGATAATATGCTTAATGGTTGTACTTTTCCCTGCTCCATTTAATCCAATTAATCCAACAAGCTCCCCTTTTTCAATCGTAAATGATAAGTCTTTAATAACAGGCTTTCTTGTATAGCCACCTGTCACTTGCTGTACCTCTAATACCGACATGCCCTCACTCCTCTTCTTGTTTCTATTTTATCAAAAATTAGCAAATGATTCAGTTATGAGTATGATAGAATAAACTTACATATATAACTAAGGGGGATTTTACGAATGAGCGATTGCCTATTTTGCAAAATTATTGACGGATCGATTCCGAGTACTAAAGTTTATGAAGACGACCATGTATATGCCTTCGCAGACATTGCACCTGTAGCAAAAGGTCACACACTATTAATTCCAAAGCAGCACTGCCAGGATCTTTTCGAAATGCCAGAGGATGTAGCACGGAATTTATATGCGGTAGCACCAAAAGTGGCTAATGCGATTAAGGCCGCATTTAATCCAATTGGCATGAATACCATAAACAACAACGGAGCTGCTGCTGGACAAACTGTTTTTCACTACCACTTACATTTTATTCCTCGTTACGATGAAAAAGAAGGCTTAGGCTTAAATTGGCAAACACAAAAATATACGCTTGAGCAATTAGCTGATGTTGCAGAAAGCATTAAAACCAACCTTTAATGTTCTTCATCAGTCTATGAGAACGATGGCTATTTTTAATGCCACCCAATCTTTTCTGATACGAAGCGAAGAATCAGCAAAAAAAGTATGATTCAATTATCAGAATAGTCTATTGCAAATCAATAATTTTTATCGTACAATCACAAATAAGTTTCGCTAACGGTCATGAGGATACGTTAGGAGACAAATAGACTAGCATAGTTGAGGAGAGATTAGAAATGAATACAAAAAACTTAGTTTTAATGGCACTCTTAGTTGGTGTCGGTGCTGCACTTTACGTGGTCACACCAGGTATGGTAAATGGTATGAAGCCTGACTTCATGTTAACAATGATGTTTATCGGAATTTTATTGTTCCCTACAGTGAAAGAAACGTTCTTGCTTTCTTTAACAACTGGGGTGCTCTCCGGTTTATTCACAACATTTCCAGCAGGTTTAGTCCCAAACATTATTGATAAAGCTGTGACTGGCTTTGTCTTTTTAGCAATCCTAATCGTGCTGAAAAAAGTGCTAAGTAATTTTGTAGGATCTGCTGTTTTAGTTGGTTTAGGAACCATTTTATCGGGTACAGTTTTTTTATCGGTTGCCCTTTTCGTGTTCAATGCTAACGTTGGTGCTACATTCGCAATGCTATTTGTAGGTGTTGTGTTACCAGCTGTAGCATTTAATGTCATTGCTTTTGTGATTATTTATCCAATAGTTGTGAAATTAGTGAAACGATCTAACTTCAAAACAGCCATTTCTCATGCTTAACAAAGGAAAGGGTTAAATGCTCGTCTCTCACTGTCATATTGACCTGTGTAAAGAGCATTTTAGCGTAGTCATTATTTAAAGAAGCTAAACCGTGATGCAAAATCACTCGTTTAGCTTCTTTTTCTTTTTGTATATACGCATTTCATGGTTTAATAGAGGGTAAGATAACAAATATGGAAATGAGGGAATTTAACATGAAAGCAAAACCATTTTTAATCGGACTAACAACTGGAATCGTGGGTGGTACTATCGCAGTACTTTTTTCAACACCTCAATCAGGACGACAATTACGAGCTACACTAGTGTCAAATGCTGATTGTACGAAGGACAAACTTCAAGATATAAAACTACAAGCTGGCAATGTAAAACAATCCGTAAACATGCTTACAAACGAAGCCAAAAATAATATACCCCAAATAATAAATGAATTAAAACAGTCCATTACTATATTTACACAAGAGATTGAACCTACCAAAAATAACTTGCAACAAGAAATAGAATCGTTGCAGAATTCAATTAGCGAAATCGAGAAAAACGTTGCACAATTCACGGATAGAAAGAAAAAACCACAAGAAATCAAATAGGACTAAAGACCTTAAAGGGAAATAAAAAATCCATTTTTCTATTAAAAACTATGATTATATTATTATTTTTTAACCACATTTCAATTTTTTAATTTTTCTAACTTTAAACTTTTTTTCTTTATTGCTATAATATTTTTAAAACGTTAAAGAAAGCAGTAGGTGATGGCTTTGTCAGAGGAATTATATACTCAGAAAGAAGCGATGCTTTATAGTCAAAGAATCGCGCAATTATCAAAAGCCTTATGGAAAGCGGTTGAAAAAGATTGGCAGCAGTGGATTAAACCCTACGATTTAAACATTAACGAGCATCATATTTTATGGATTTCTTATCATTTAAAAGGAGCATCCATTTCGGATGTAGCCAAATTTGGTGTGATGCACGTTTCAACAGCATTTAACTTCTCAAAAAAATTAGAAGAGCGTGGATTCCTTAAGTTTTCGAAACGTGATGACGACAAACGTAATACCTACGTTGAATTAACAGAAGCGGGTACAGAGCTGATCATCGAAATGAATAGCAACTATCATAGTACGTATCATTCTGTTCTAGAGGGGTCATTAGCGCTAAAAGACTTGTACGGTCGCTTCCCAGAGTTTTTAGATGTTATGGCTGTTATACGCAATATTTATGGTGAGGATTTCATCGATATTTTCGAGCGTTCTTTCCAACACTTCCGTGATTCCTTTGACACGCTAGAAGAACGTCCAACAGTAAAAGGATAAAGTGAATTTTCTATTGCATGTTATTTATCCCCCGCTGGCGTCTTACTGACAGTTACTGCCGGATAAAATCATGCTAAAAGGAGGCATTTCAGAAACATTTCTGAGATACCTCCTTTTTCTTGCTTTCTCGCGAAAATCAATTTACATTAAATAGGACCCTTCCTAATTACGGAGTTGATATTCAATGCATTGTTGGAAAATTTTAAATCTCGAACATCATTACGGGACTACAAGAATTAGTATCTTGGCTGTGATTGTTTTTTTATCAACTTTTTCAGTATCCTATGTGACATTCAATTTATTCCATGAAGAACATTTTACCGACCGTTTATTCTGGCTATTTGTTATTGCCGTACTTGCACTTTATCCGATTCACAAATGTTTACACTTTCTTGCTTTATTTGACTTACGCCAGCATCTCAAATTGCGCATGCGTGTCCAATTTTATTTTATTCCTGTGTTGCACATGCGTATTCATGAACCTTTGTCAAAAAATCGCTATATCTTGGCATTATTAACACCATTTATTATACTCAATTCAATTATTATGCTATGTACACTGCTATTACCTGCCTATACGCATTACGGAACTTTACTTTTAGCGTATCATTGCAGTTTATGTTTAATTGATATACTTTACGTGAAATACCTATTAAATTCACCTAAGAATGCCCAAATTGAGGAAACACCTAAAGGTTATGAAATTTTAGTTCCACCAACTATTAACTAAATTGCTTGTACTTGTGTTCTATCGACTTTTTTTGTTATGCTATTAATACTGAAAGAGGGGAGGAATAGACTTGCTATTAATGATTGTAGTTCTATTCTCGGTATTCTATTTATTTCAAATTAATCGCATGACCTATGCACTTTGCATGCGACGTGAAATTCCCGAAGAAAACCAACCAAAAATATTCCGAACTATCAATATACTCATCACAATTTTACTTGTCTCATTTTATGTTGAAATTTTATTTGCAGTATAATGAAAAAAATGCATCCGCGCCCGTCCGCACGCGCGGAGGTGACAGCTGAATGAACCAATACCCTATTGGACACAACCTCATGCGTGCGGCGCGAATGCCTAGAAATTGATAAGAAAAGCTAAGGACTTTAAACCCTTAGCTTTTCGCCATTCTATTAATTAGTATAGGAACGCTGCACCAACAATAATTAATAAAATAAAGAGCACAACTAATAAAGCAAAGCCTGAGCCTGAGCCGTAGCCACCGCCACCACCGTATCCTCCGCTGCTCATAACTTCACCCCCTTTCTTTTCTATATCCTATGCGCTTCAAATTTTGAAATATAGGCTATACTCAAGGGGAACCATTTTGTTTTTAAATCGTTTATGTTATAGTAAAAAATGGACGAAATGAAAGTTAGGAGAGAATATCCATTATGAAAAAGACTGTTTTATCTTTAACATTAGCTGCTTCTATTTTAGCACTTGGTGCTTGTAGCGGAGCCGATGACAAAGCATTAGTTACTTCTAAAGTAGGCGATATTTCAGTAGCTGACTTTAACGAAAAAGCGAAAAGCTTAACGGGCTCATATGTACTTCAACAAATGGTGACTGAAAAAGTTTTAGCTGACAAATACGAAGTAACAGACAAAGAACTTAAAGAAGCTTATGATGCAACTGCCTCTCAGTTTGGTGATAACTTTGCCCAAGCACTTGATGAAAATGGCTTAACAGAAGAAGGCTTCAAAGATTCTTTACGTATTCAACTTCTTCAAGAAAAGGCATTGAAAGATAAAGCCATTAAAGAAGAAGACGTAAAAAAACATTATGAACAAATGAAAACGGAATTAAATGGTCGTCATATTCTAGTAGCTGATGAGAAAACAGCGAAAGAAGCCATTGAAAAAATTAAAGGCGGCGCTTCTTTTGCTGATGTGGCAAAAGAATACTCAACAGATACTAGTTCTGCTGAAAAAGGTGGCGAACTAGGTTGGTTCTCAGTTGGTATGATGGTAGATGAATTCAACGATGCCGCTTATGCACTTGAAGTAAATACATTAAGTGAGCCTGTTCAATCAAGCTTTGGTTACCATGTTATCGAAATTACGGACAAGCGTGATGTCAAGGATATTGGCAAATTCGAAGACGAAGAAGAAAACATTCGTGCAACAATGTTAGGTAAACTAACTCAATCACCTGAAGCGAAAACTATCTTAAATGATATCATCGCGAAAATGGCGAAAGATGCTGACGTTAAAACATCAGATAAAGATTTAAAAAAATCACTAGAATTCTTCACAACTACAAGTGAAGAGCAAGCAAAAGCTGCTGAAGAAGCAGCTAAAAAGGCTGAAAGTGAAGACAAAGCTGAAGATACTGACAAAGAATCTAAATAGCGAGTAATTCACTAGATGAAAAAGGGTTACGCTCATACAGGCGTAACCCTTTTTGTTTACTCAATATTTGGTTTATAAAATGAGCGATTATCAAGAGGAAATAGTCTTTCGGTAAATTCGCCAGGCGTAGTTTTGCCAAGTGCTCGTGTAAGCATGTTCATCTTGGCATCAATATTATCAATATAATGCAAGATTTCTGCTTCTTGAATCATTGGCTTTTTAGGGCTTCCCCACTCTTCTTTGCCATGATGTGATAACACCAGATGTTGCAAGAGCATAACTTCTTCACCCTCAATCTCTAGCTCCTCTGCAATTTTTGCAATTTCATTCACCATAATTGTAATATGACCAAGTAAATTGCCTTCAATTGTGTACATTGTCGCAACAGGACCAGATAATTCAACGACCTTCCCGATATCATGTAAAATAATTCCTGCATATAACAAATCACGATTTAACGTTGGATATAAATCAGCAATTGCCTTGCCTAGTTTTAACATAGATACCATATGATCTAGTAAACCGGATGCATAGTCATGGTGATTCTTTGTTGCAGCCGGGAATACTAAAATAGCATCCTGATGCTTTTTAATAGCTGCACGTGTGATACGTGAGATATTTGGATTTTTAATATCAAAGAAGAATTGCGTTAATTCTTCATACAGTTGTTCTTTTGGCGTTGCCGAAGAAGGAACTAAATCATTAATAGCAATTCCCTCCTCTGGTTTTGCGACACGAATTGTCTTAATGCGTAATTGATTTTTACCGCGATAGTCATGGATTTCCCCTCCTACGCGAACAATCGCCTCTGCATGGTACATTTTTTCATGATCTTCATTTGTATCCCATAGCTTGGCCTCAATATCCCCACTCTTATCTTGTAGTAACAGTGACATAAATGGCTTTCCTACAGTTGTAACACCTTTTGTCGCCTGCTTAATTAATAAAAATTGATCAACTGATTCTCCTACTTGGAGCGTCGTAATACCTTTCATGTTGACGTCACTCCCCTTTCATTTGCTAGTGCTCCTAGATCGACAATTTGCTCTTTTCGCCAAAGACCGAGCATCGCTTCATGGCAAGTAAAATATAAAATTTGACGTTCATATCCTACCTCTTTCATTAATTGTACCATTTTGTTTGTGCGGTTTCGATCAAAATGGACAAAAGGATCATCCATTATAAATGGGAAAGGCGCTGATGTTGCAAGGGTTTTTGCAAGAGCCATTCGTAATGATATATAGGCTTGCTCCTTTGTGGCTTGTGATAATTCTGCTACATGATAACGCAAACCTGAATCTGCCTGTGCTTCAAAATGACCATCCTCAGTAATTGAAAGTTTGTCGTAACGACCACCTGTTAACAAGTTAAAAATAGTATTGACCTGTGAAAGTACGTGTGGTAATTTTTCCTCACGTAGTTGGTATAATGTCTCATGAATCGCTGTTGCTAACGCCTTTTTTGTAGTCCATTGCTCAATTAACTGTTGTAACGCTGATTTTTCTTCCTCAAATTGTTGCAACAATTGTCCGTATTTTTCATCATTAAGAAGATAGTCTTTTTGCATTTGCAGTGTAGCTCGCTCCTCTAAGCAACTATCGATTTCTACCTGGATTGCATTTCGATGTTCTTCTAACGCTTGCGTTTTCTCGCTGAGTTGTTCCTCGGTTATTAATGTCTCTTGTTTGTATACATCTAGGGAAGCTAATTGACTTTGAATTGCTTGTAGCTCAGTATTTAGTTTTTGTTGTTGCTCATATTGTGCAAATGTCTCATAATAAGCATTCTCCGATTGTACATTTGCAGCACTAAATAACTGAGCAATTTCACATTCATAGTTTTCCATGAGGGGCAGTGCTTCTTGCATATTAGATGTGAGAGTAGTGAACTGCTCTTTGATGTGTGCTATATCTTGATGTTCTCGTTGTACAGTAAGGTAGAATGTACGCAGATGCATAAAGATTTCCTGCTCACTATAACTTTCCTGCAAAACCTTCTGTATCTGCTCATACAGTGCTCTTTTTTCAGTTTGTATAGACTGAAGTAGCTTTAATGTACTTTTTTTCTTGGTTGCTAGCTCTTGTACGCCGCGAATACGCATAAACAGCTCTGGCAATAAGGCTCTAGGCACATTCCCTTGTAGATGATAACGCCCTAAAAAACTATGAAGCATTTGAGTACCTTCTTCATTCACCTGCTCTGCCTGCTGAATTTTATATTCTAACTGTGCATATTGACGCTCTTTTTCCTGCTGTTGCTCATTTGTAAGTATTCGGCGATCCTCGAGTCGTTGCTTTTTCATAAGTAAAACTTGAACACTATTTTCCTCTTGCTCTAATTCCCGAAGTAATTGCCTTTTTTGCTCGCTTGTAGTGTCGTCACCTGGCCATGCGTTTTTTAAAAACAGTACAAATAATAGCGACATTACTGCTCCGATAATGATAACTGCCATATTTTTTTGCCAAACGCCATAGATTAGAGCGAATAGACTTATAACTAAAGCAAAGATTATAAATATTATCGGCTGCTGTTGCTTCGACCGCTGTGACCTCGCTTGACGTAATTGTTCAAGTCGTCTCTTCCGTTGAGGCCACTGTGCTAAAATATGTTCTTCCTGAGTCGTTAATGACTCCTGTTCTAATTGCTTTTTCTGTCGAGCTATACTATCTAGCTCCTCATGTATTTGCTCAATCGAATGCAGATGAAATTTCAGCTCTTCTTCAGTTTTTAGTAAAATACTTAACTGATGCTGGAACTGTTCTTCTTGCTGTAATGATACGGTTTTCTCAAGTAGAATTTTTTGCGCTTCTCTTTCTGGTACACCTAATAAACGAAACTGCGCTTCGATATCTTGTTCGATTAAGAAAAGCTCATCAATGAAGTTCTGCTCCTTAACGAGTAATTGATTCCATGTTGCTTCTTGGTGCATAAGTCGTGCCATTTCATCAATCATTGCCTCGTCTACCGTTAATTGTAGTTTGTTTTGTAAAACTTGATATTGTTCTTTTAGCTGCGCCATTTGTAATGTTTCATGTGTCAGACGATCCTTTAGCTGCTCATAACGTCTTATCCCTTCAGGTGGGAATTCAACATGTGCATAGTTTTCCAAGGCCTGTTGTAAAGTCTGTTGTTGGTGAATAAGTGGTGTTGCCTGCTTCAATATCGTTAGTTGTTGCCAGTCTTGTTGCAGCTCTTTTTGTTGTCTATTTAAATGTAATAGTTTCTGATCAAGTTGTTGTAATTTGAGTGACTTGTCTTCAAATGTTTGAATAGCTGCTTGCTCTTGCTTTATAGTTTTTTCAAGTTGCTTCATATACTCAATTTTTTGGTTAATGAGCGGTAGCTTGCCAGCCTTTTTAAATAACTCCCCTGCATCCTTATCTAGTTTCTTTTCAAGTGCGGATAACTGGTGAATGCCAGTCGTCCCAGATGCAAGCAATAAGTGTGTTAGCTCCTCTTCTGACATTTTTTCAATGCCTTGAAGTTCATGAATAGAAAATGAAAAAATTGCCTCAAAGGATGCTCTTGTGTAACCATACAATAGTTTCGCTAATAGCTCCTCATGACCCTTCGCACCGTCCTCCATATAAACTGTAACATCACCAGTTGCCTTCCCTTTTACTCGTTCAATTGTGCACTGGCCATACAGCGGATGCAGTATTGTTAGCTGACCACCAAATTTTGTCGATGCTTTCGGTTCATATTTTCGCTGTGCTTGTTGCTTTGTTGGAAAGCCAAAAAGAATTTGTAATATAAACTGCTGAATCGTTGTTTTCCCTGCTTCATTCATACCATAAAAAATTGTCACACCATCTTGTAAAGAAATAGTGACATTTTCATGCTTGCCAAAGCCGTATATTTGGATTTTTTGTAATGTTAGCATGTCTTTCACGCCCTTTGAATTTCATCTGCTAATAACGATTGTGCGTTAGACTTTAAATGTTCGAGATCTTGCTCAGTTAGAGGTTCGACAAACCGTGCACCACCCGCATGCTGGTACAAATCCTTTAATATATCTTTCCACGCTGTAAGGTCCCATTGCTCCATTAAATTTATCACAGATTCAGTAGCGGCAGTCGGCTCATAAGGCGTTGTATTTCGATGATACATAAGTTTTTGTACCCAACACATCGGCTCGATACCGTCCGCTGCCTCTCGAATAGTTTCAAGCCAAGCATCTACCGTAGCATGTTCAAATAAGGCTTCTGCCTGTTCATCAACATTTTTCAAATGCAATTCTACTACAGATGCACCGTATTCTTGACGATTTAGAGCTAGTGCCGCCTCACATTTTGCAAGTAATTCATTTGCATGAAAAACCCCATTACAGTCAACCTCTACTGTGTTATAGACAACTGCAGAAGTTGGCACAAACGTCAATTCAGCCGAAACTTGTGATAATGTCACATCATAAAAACCCTTGAATCCTTGCTCCTTTCGATGGCGACTTTGAATATTCCCTGGATATACGATTGGCGGCTCTTTGTGTAAAAGCTGACGCTTATGAATATGACCAAGCGCCCAGTAATGATAGTTTTTTTCTAGAAGTTGTTCTTTTTTAAATGGGGCATACACAGCATGTGTTGTATCACTAGATTCACTGCCATGCAACATGCCGATATGAATAGCATGTTGATCATTTGCATTGGGGTAACTGTCAATCATCGATTCCTTTATATGTCGTTCACCATAGCTAAAACCATATATATTGACCTGTTGACCACGTATTTTTAATTGTACAACACTCGTTTCAGCTGGTAATTCATACACATTGCTAGGTAATACGAAGCGTGTCCATGAGCCATTTAAGTGATCGTGATTACCATAGCTTAAAATAACCGGTATGTTGTGTTGAAATAGTACTTCCATCCCCTCTTGAAAACGTCTTTGTGCTTGTAAGCTGCGATGTTCCCCATCATAGAGATCACCAACAATTAGTAAAAAGTCAGGCTTCTCATCGATTGCCTTATGAATAATTTTCTCGAAAGCCTCAAATGTACTTGTACGTATTTTTTTTAGATTTTGCTCTGGTAAACCAAATAAACCCTTAAACGGGCTATCCAAATGTAAATCTGCCATATGGAAAAAACGAATTGCTGTCATCCAATCACCTCAAGTAATAGATAAATTACGCCTTGGCGCAATTATGTAAGTACAAATTAAGTAGAACTTATTATGAATATTGCCAAAAGCGAATATTTGTTCTATTTTATCATAATTCATGCTAGATGAAAAAGAATACAATGATATTTCTTCTTACTTTTATAACAATATTTCCACATTTTTTATAAATTATCAAAATATTCGCTAGTTATACCGTGAAGTTTATAATTCTTCTATGTATAATAGAAATATCTTCAAATAAAGGGTGGGGTTGAGTATGGAGAATTACCGTTTTACAGCTTTTGAAAAAACAGGGCAAACATTATTTGATGAAACGTGGACATTTGAAAACGATGAAACCGCAAAAATAAGCGGTCAACTGCAAATCGAAGAAAAAGGCGTTGCTGAAAAAACACATCGACTGGTTAATGCATCTGGTAAATTAATCTTATTCCATGTTTAAATTGGAATAAGGAAAGGCACGTAGCAAACAATGCTATGTGCCTTTTAATATTTATCATTAAAACTAAAAGTGAAGCATTAGTAAAAGATACAATTATACCACGGCATAATTGCTATTTATTTGCCTACAAAGACAGGCATTCTTTTTTCCACAAACGCATGGACTCCTTCAAGGTGATCGACTGTTTTGCGCATAGCGGATTGCCCTTCTGCTTCCATCTCTAAAATACGCTCCAATTGCGATAAATTTTGCGCATGTAGTATTTTTTTTGTAGTGATCATAGATACAATTGGAGACGCAAGCATTTTACCTACAAGTTGGTCAGCCATTGCAAAAACAGTACCCTCTGGGGCAACATAATCAATTAGGCTCGCTTCTTGGGCTTCCTTTGCTGATAGCACTTTGCCTTCCCATATCAGTTGTTTTGCCTTCACATTGCCGACACGTTCCTTCATGAAGAAATGACCACCACCATCAGGAATTAACCCAATTCCAATAAAATTCATAGCAAGTTTGCTTTTTTCGCATGCAACAACTATATCTGCTCCAAGCGCTAAGCTAAAACCTAAACCTGCCGATGCGCCATGAACTGCCGCAATCACAAGCATAGGCAGTTGGTAATAAGCCTTCACAATCCGTGTTAAATATACCATCGCTTCATTAATATCAAGTGGCTTATTTGGGTCTACCATGGCCTTTATATCACCACCAGCGGAAAAGACTTTCCCTTCACCACGAATAACTAAAACCTGTATTTCTTGCTCTTGTTGAAGTGCTTCAAAACATTCTGCTAATTCCCGCATCATTACATCATCCATCGCATTCATGGCCTGCGGTCGATTTAGCGTTAACGTAGCGCGACGCTCTAATTTTTCTAATGTAATTGTTGTAAATCCCATGTTCTACACCCCCGAATATGAATAGTCATTCACTATGTACTATTCGTGTTTTTTTTGAAAAATCCTTCTACCCTACGCAAAATAGCACTTGTTATGCTATATTTAATGACGAATAATGGATTAAAGGTGGTAAATCGTTGTGACTCAAAAGGACTATCGTGTATTACTTTTTTATAAATATATAGCAATCGAAGACCCAGTAGCATTTGCAGCAGAGCATTTAGCTTTATGCAAAGAAATCGGACTGCTCGGTCGTATTTTAGTTGGCATAGAAGGCATTAATGGCACTGTTTCTGGTACTGTAGAGCAAACAGCGGCCTACATGAATCATATGAAAGCAGATGCTCGTTTTAGCGATATTATGTGGAAGATTGATGAAGCAGAAGGACATACCTTTAAAAAAATGCATGTCCGTCATCGTCATGAAATTGTACATTTGGGCTTAGAAAATGACATTAATCCGTTAGAAATAACAGGAGATTATTTAACGCCAATGGAATTCATGACACGTATACAAGAGGACAATACAGTTGTTATTGATGCACGCAATGATTATGAGTTTGACTTAGGGCATTTCCGTGGAGCAGTGCGCCCTGATATTGAGAACTTCCGTGATTTACCTGCTTGGATGGAGGAACACAAGGAAGATTTTGCTGGCAAGAAAATATTAACTTATTGTACAGGTGGTATTCGTTGTGAAAAGTTTTCTGGCTGGTTGAAACGCGAAGGATATGGAGAAAGTGTCGGCCAATTACATGGGGGTATCGCAACTTATGCGAAAGATTCTGAGGTAAAAGGACGGCTATGGGATGGGCAAATGTTTGTCTTTGATCGCCGTCGCAGTGTACCAATTAATCAGGTAGAGCATGTAGTTGTCGGAAAAGATTACTTCACGGGCGAGCCGACAGAGCGCTATACAAACTGCGCTAACCCTGATTGCCATAGATTAATGCTGTGCGAAGAAAAACACGAAGCATTTTATATGCGTAGCTGTTCAGACAATTGCCGTCGTGCTGAACGTAACTTCTTCGTTGAGGAAAACGGATGGACAAAAGAGCAAGTTGAAGATCAGATTGCAAAGATTTCATCTACAAAATAATTGCTCACTGAGTGCAGTCTGATGATTAATAAGAAAAAGCATCTTCCTGGCGGAGATGCTTTTTTGCACTGTATATGACAACATTTGTGACAAGTATTCTATATTAGATTTAGAGCGACATACGCATCCAATTGAACTTTCAATTACTCCTTAAGAGAGAAATGGGGCGGGGCTCGGCTTACCTGAGCGATAACTTAACTTAGCTTACCTGAGCGTTACTCACCTTCACCTGAGCGGGAAACCGGCTTACCTGAGCGTTACTCACCTTCACCCGAGCGAAAACTCGGCTTACCTGAGCGTTACTCACTTTCACCCGAGCGATAACTCGGCTCACCTGAGCGGTAATCCTCTCCACCCGAGCGATAACTCGGCTCACCTGAGCGTTACTCACTTTCACCTGAGCGATAACTCGGCTCACCTGAGCGGTAATCATCTCCACCCGAGCGGGAAACTGGCTTACCTGAGCGTTACTCACTTTCACCCGAGCGATAAGATACCGCCTGCTATTACAGTTTTTATTTATCAGATGCTAAATATCGGCCAACTTGTCGGCCACTAAATAGGCATCCCCCAACAAATGTACCTTCTAACGCGCGATAGCCATGCACACCGCCCCCACCAAAGCCACTGACTTCTCCAGCTGCGTATAATCCTGGTACAGGCTCACCATCCATGCCGATTACAGCACCATCTAAATTCGTCTGTAAACCGCCTAATGTCTTACGCGTCAATATATTTAACCTCACTGCAATAAGAGGCCAATTATTGGTATCTAAAAATTTATGTGGTTTCGCAACACGAATAAATTTATCTCCTACATAATTTCTTGCACCTTGAATGGCAGTTAGCTGTAAATCCTTCGTGAACTTATTGTCCATTTCTCGGTCTCTGGCTAAAATTTGCTCCTTTATTTTCATAAAATCGAGGAGCTCATTGCCGGCAAGCTTATTCATCCCATCGACTAGTTCCTTTAAATCGTAGGCAATAACAAAATCCTCACCATGATTCTTGAAGGCTTGAATCGACTTAGGTGGGCCAGGCAATATACGTTTTAATACTTCACGAATACTTTTATTTGTTAAATCAGGATTTTGCTCAGATCCCGATAATGCAAACTCTTTTTCTATAATTTTTTCTGTCAATATAAACCACGAATAATCATAACCTATCTTCTGAATAGCTTCTAACGTACTTAACGTATCAAATCCTGGAAAATTCGGAGCCCCAAAGCGATTCCCCTCTGCATCAAACCATAAAGAAGAAGGCCCTGGCAAAATACGAATACCATGATTTGGCCAAATAGGATCCCAATTTTTCAAGCCCTCTGTATAATGCCACATGCGGTCACGATTGACGATGCGTCCACCTGCATGCTCGGTAATCTCTAACATTCGGCCATCTACATATGCAGGCACTCCACAAACCATATTTTTCGGAGGTGTGCCGAGACGCTCTGGCCAATTTTTCCGTACTAAATCTATATTTGCACCAATGCCACCACTCGCGACAATAACTGCAGTTGCTTCATACGAGAATTCACCAATACCAAGCCGGGAGCTCTTCTCTCCGCGCTGCGCAAAACTTTCGGCCAATATTGTACCACAAATGCCTGTAATTCGATTATCCTGTTGTATAAACTCATCTACACGATGTCTTGGCTTAAAGTCTAGAAGACCTGCTTTCATCGCCTTTTTTACCTTCTCAACGAAAGGCTTTACAATGCCGGGTCCAGTACCCCAAACAATATGAAACCGAGGAACCGAATTACCATGCCCCCCTGCTAATGAGCCCCCCCGTTCAGCCCAACCAACAACAGGGAAAAATTTAATGCCCAACGACTTGAGCCATTCATATTTTTCAACTGCAGCAAAATCGACATAAGCCCTCGCCCATTTCTTTGCCCATGAATCTTCATCTTCCAAACGGTCGAAGCCAGCCGTCCCTAACCAATCCTGCCATGCAAGCTCCTTACTATCCTTAATACCAAGCCTTCTTTGCTCAGGCGTATTCACCAAAAATACGCCACCAAATGACCAAAAAGCCTGACCTCCCATTGAATTTTCAGGCTCTTGATCTACTAACAGCACTTTTTTGTTCGCATCCACTAATTCACAAGCGGCAACTAGCCCCGCCAGCCCTGCACCGACAATTGCTACATCGTATTTCATGTTACACCCCCAAAAATCTAACTTTATTTACATACATTCTTCTCCTATCGTTGCTTTCCCTCCTATTTATTTCGAAAAAATGACAAAGGTGTGACAACATTAAAATGTTCGCGTTCCTAACCAAAAGAAAGTGAGTTTTATTCAGATAAACTATTTTATCCCAATTCAACCCTATGTTATTTTTATCATTCAAGTGTCGGTAAACGCCCATGCTAACCGCCTTACTAAATTTCGATAGCGCTTTCATTGTCCTCTCCCAAAAGACGAACTATTTTAATTCAATGACTAAAAATCGTTCGTGATTGGTTAATTTTCAGACTTTTGAAGTGAATTTTTTTAATCTTTTTCAGAAATATTGTTGACAAAGGTGAACAATAGGGATTATGATGTTATCAAATTTAATCACACAAAAATATAACGACGGAGACACGCTAGTCGCAAGAAAATCCAAAGAGAGCTGATGGTTGGTGTAAATCAGTGATTTCTACGATATAGTTCCACTCCTGAATAGATAAGCCGAACATCCAAAGTAAGCTTGTCCGTCACATGCACGTTACGCATATAGCTAAGACTGCAAGAAAGTGTCAAACATTTTCGGCAGTAATTAAGGGTGGTACCGCGAACCAATGTTTTTTCAGCCTTTCGCCCCTTACGACACAATGGGTGTGTTTGTAAGGCGCGGAAGGCTTTTATATTGTTTTCGAATAAGAAAGGAGATTGTTTGCATGCTATAAGATGTATCAATTTCGCAAATTTCAGACTGTCGTATATAGAAACCACCACTATCAATTTTATTTAAAAGGAGCTAATTACAATGACTACTGCTACAAAAACTATTAACGTATTTATCGCTGATCCACTAAGTGAAGATGGTATTTTCCCTCTACGCCAAGAAAAAGATTTAGATTTAAATGTTATTATCGACACAGGCCTTGCACCAGAGGAATTAATCGCAAAGATTGGTGATGTAGACGTATTACTAGTACGTTCTCAAACAACTGTGACACGTGAAGTCATCGAAGCGGCCAAGAATTTAAAATTAATCGGTCGTGCGGGTGTAGGTGTAGATAACATCGACCTTGCTGCTGCAACTGAACACGGTATTATTGTTGTCAATGCACCAGATGGTAACACAAACTCTGCTGCTGAACACACAATTGCGATGATGACTTCTCTTGCTCGTCACATTCCACAAGCGTTCAACACTCTTAAAAACGGAAAATGGGATCGCAAATCTTACGTTGGTGTTGAACTTAAAAACAAAACATTAGGTGTTGTCGGCTTCGGTCGTATCGGCGTAGAAGTAGCTTATCGTGCTAAAGGTCAACGTATGAATATTATGGCATACGATCCATTCTTAACAGATGAACGTGCAAAAGAGCTTGGTGTTACAAAGTCTACTGTTGAAGAAATTTGTGCTGCTGCTGATTTCATTACAGTACACACACCATTACTTCCTGAAACACGTAATCTCATCAATAAAGAGAAATTCGCTATGATGAAAGATGGCGTTCGCATCATTAACTGTGCACGTGGCGGTATCATCAACGAAGACGATTTATATGATGCAATCGTAGAAGGTAAAGTGGCAGGTGCAGCGCTTGACGTATTCGTTTCTGAGCCAGCAACAGATCATAAACTGCTTACTTTACCACAAGTAATTGCAACACCTCACTTAGGTGCATCAACGATTGAAGCACAAGAGTCTGTAGCAGTTGACGTATCAAATGACATCATTAAATTCTATAAAACAGGTACTGTAACAAACCCAGTAAACATGCCTTCAATTCCGAAAGAACTACTTGCACAGGTTGAACCTTTCTTCGAATTAGCAGAAAAACTTGGTTCATTCTTATCTCAAATAACGGCTGAACCAGTTAAAGAAATTAACTTATCATATGCTGGTGAAGTAGCGAACTATGATGTGCGTCCATTAACATCAAACGCATTAAAAGGTCTACTTTCTAAAAATCATGGTAATCATGTAAATGACGTAAATGCTCGTTACCTATCTGAACGTATCGGCATGAAAATTAACGAACACAAAACAACAACTGCTAAAGGCTTCACTAGCTTAATTACAATTGAAGTAAAAACAGCAAATGAAACACATACAGTTGCTGGTACATTATTAAACGGTCTTGGCGCACGTATTGTCAAAGTAGAAGATTATGTTGTTGACGTTGTACCACAAGGTCATCTTCTATATATTAAAAACACAGACAAACCAGGCGCAATTGGTCGCGTAGCAACAAAGCTTGCTGAAAAAGACATCAACATCGCAACCATGCAAGTTGGTCGTGCACAAGTTGGCGGAACAGCTGTTATGATGCTAACAGTCGATAATGTTGTTACAGAAGAAGATTTAACATTCGTTTCACAACTTGAAAACATCGACGAAGTAAAAGCGATTAACCTATAATTAATTTTAATTATTTCAGCAGAGAGTTTAGTACTCTCTGCTTTTTATTTTTGCTTAAAACTTCAAATATGAACAAACAATTAAAGAAGGTGCAGAACTCGCTTGGCTACGGCGAACTGCACGTAACCTTGCCTACGACCATTCACCAGCTTTTTTTCTATAGTAAATTTGCATGGCAGAGTACAGAGTAAATAAGCTAAAAATAATTGACGCATGTACGGTATTATTCATCAGGTAGATAAGCTTTTTTCTACATCTAATTGCAAGTACGATCGTCCAACTATGTATTGGACTTGGTTTTACTTTTCTATACATTTCGTTTAATGTACATTCTTGAATAACTGATGCTGTCCAATAACAATAATTTATTGGATGGCATTTTTGTTATGCCATAAAAAAAAGTATCCCAGAAAGTCTTCTGAGATACACCTACCGAAGTGAATGTTTGCCTCTCACTTCAATGCTATACAAATATTTTTTGCTTCCGTGAAAAATTCCAAGCTATGGTGGCCGCCTTCACGTCCTACTCCACTCTTTTTGAAACCTCCAAACGGAGCACGTAAGTCACGCACAAACCAGCAGTTTACCCAAATTGTACCTGCACGTACACCATGTGAAATGCGATGTGCACGCTGTAAATTTTCTGTCCACACTACTGCATTTAAACCGTACTCTGTACCGTTTGCAATTGCAAGTGCCTCTTCCTCTATATCAAACGGGATAATCGTAACGATCGGACCGAAAATTTCCTCTTGGCAAATGCGAGCTTGTGGATTTTCTTGTAAATAGATTGTCGGTTGCAAGTAATAACCTGTACTTAAATGTACGGGTAACTCAGGACGTTCGCCCCCGTAAATAAGTGTAGAATTTTCATATTCAGCGATGCTTAAATAGCTGGTCACCTTATTATAATGTGCTTCACTTACGACTGGTCCCATATTCGTTTTGGAGTCCTGGGGATCGCCAACAACTAATGCCGCAGCCGCTTCTTTAAAACGTGTAAGGAATTCATCTAAAATGGTACGTTGCACTAAAATACGTGACCCAGCTAGACAAACTTGACCGGAATTCATAAAGGCTGCCTGAATCGATACAGGGATGGCTTTGTCTAAATTCGCATCTTCAAAAATTATATTTGCTGCCTTACCGCCTAATTCAAACGAAACTTTTTTCAACGAATCAGCACCATTTTTCATAATCGCTTTCCCTGTCGTTGTTTCTCCCGTAAAGGAGATTAAATCGACTTCAGGATGTGTCGTCATAAATTCTCCGGCTGATTGTACCCCAAAACCATGAACAACATTGACAACGCCGTCGGGAATACCCGCCTGCTTTGCAATTTCACCAAGTAACGATACAGTTAATGGTGTAATTTCTGCCGGTTTTATTATTGCTGTGTTCCCTGAAGCTAAACATGGCCCAAGCTTCCACGTTGTTAGCATAAACGGTAAATTCCATGGTGTAATTAATGCGGCAACCCCAACTGGCTCATAGCGCGTGTAATTTAAATAAGCATCATCCATTGGGTATACCTCGCCACCTTGGTGTTCCATAAAGTCAGCAAAAAATTTCAAATTTTCTGCGGCGCGAGGAATTTCCCGTTCTAATGCTACCTGATAGGGTTTACCTACATCCAATGCCTCTAAGCGCGCTAACTCTTCCTTGCGTTCAAGGATAATCTCTGCCATTCGACGAATTTTCGCACAACGCTCAGATAATGGCATTGTACGCCAGGGTCCTCCTTCGAAAGCTTGCCGCGCTGCTTCACACGCACGATCTACATCTTCAAAGCTTGCTTCATGAACCTTTGCAATTATTTCCTGAGTTGCAGGATTTTTCACCTCGAACATTGTTTGAGAAGAAGATTCTACATATTCCCCATTTATAAATAGCTTTACTTCCCTCAATTTCGTTTGTGTATTCCCCATGATAGACCACTCCTTATTCTTCATTTTGTCGACGTTGTATGGACCTTCCTGCAATTCCCCAATGTGAACTTGGGATTTCATTTAAGCACACACGAACCGTCTCAAGTGGTGCCTCTAAGACCGATGAAACTGTTTTACTTACTTCTTCAATTAACCGTTCCTTTTGTTCAGATGTACGGCCTTCAATGAACGTTACTTGGATAAATGGCATCTCGACTTCCTCCTTATCTATGGCTCTACTTGAACTGATAATGATTCCATTCCGTCAAAGCTTACAGTAAAGCTGTCTCCTGCACGCATTGTTGCAGAGCCTGTTAACGCGCCACTTAGCACTACATCCCCCGCTTGAATGTGTTGTCCACGGGCGATTAATTTATTTGCCATCCACGCAATGGCACGTGCTGGATGCCCCATAACCGAACCAGCTGTACTCGTCGCAAATATTTCATCATTTTGCGTGAAAATACAGCCCATATTCACAAGATCCACTTCATTTACCGCATATTTTTGCGAACTCACTATGTAACGCGAGGAAGAAGAGTTATCAGCAATCACATCCGGTAAAGTAAAATTGAAATTCAAATAGCGACTATCGATAATTTCCATTGCAGGTGCAATATACTCAGTTGCTGCCAGCACCTGCGCAACAGTTACTACTGGACCAAGTAAATCCTGCTTAAATACAAAGGCAATCTCTGGCTCAATTTTTGGATGAATGAAGGATTTTAATGAGATTGGCTGTTGTGCGTCTAATGCCATGTTCGCCAATAGTACACCGTAGGAAGGCTCATGCACACCCATCATCTGCTGTTTAGCCTTACTCGTTAAGCCTAGCTTTATTCCTGAAATTTCTGTTTGCTCTTGCTTACACTTTAAGTCAATTAATTTATCTTGAATATCGTAGGCTGTTTCCACTGTTAACGTTGGATATTGATCGACAAACTTTGTGACCTCATATACATCCCGCTCTGCTTGATACAACTCATACGCAATTTGGTCCAGCGTATCGGTTTTCATCATCGCTCGTTCCCTCCATCTCTACTAGCAATATCACGAGCAATTTCTGCGATCAAATCCTCTTGCCCACCTACTGCTTTCATTTTGCCAAGCTCCACTAAAATTTCACGTTCCTCTACGTTATATTTTTTCGCTGCTTCCTGCGTAAATAATAAAAAGCTTGAATAGACACCTGCGTAGCCCATCATTAAACTAGAGCCTGTTATTTCCTGTGGGCGTGGCATAAATCGAGCAACTACGTCATTGGCAACATCTATTGTGCGATATAGATCAATCCCCGTTTCATAGCCAAGACGATTAAAAACAGCCACCATTACTTCCGTTTGTGTATTACCACTGCCAGCACCCAAACAGCGTAAACTACCGTCCACATACGTAGCACCTGCTTCGACCGCAGCCATCGTATTTGCCATGGCAAGTGATAAATTATTATGCGCATGGAAGCCAATTTCACAGGAAACATGTGATTTTAGCGCAGCTACTCGTTCCTTGACCTCATGAGGCAGCATGGCACCTGCTGAGTCCGTCACATAAATGATTTCAGCACCGTAGCTTTCAAATAATTTCGCCTGTTCTACTATGACAGACGTTGGCGCCATATGTGCCATCATTAAAAAGCCAACTGTTTTCAACCCTAACTCTCGACTTAAGTAAATATGTTGACCAGCAACATTAGCCTCGGTCACATGAGTTGCCACACGCGCCATTTTAGCCCCAGCCTTCACTGCATTTTTCAAATCTTCCTTGATGCCAATACCAGGTAAAATTAAGATCGATATAGCCGAGTCACCACACTCTTCTCGCGCCGCTTCGATTAACTTCAGTTCATCCACTTTCGAAAAGCCATATTGTAAAGAAGAACCACCTAATCCATCCCCATGTGAAACTTCGAAGTACTTCACCTTTGCTTTCCCTAAACCTCGAGCTACATCTCGTACTTGCTGCTCTGTAAATGCATGGCGCATTGAATGACTGCCATCCCGCAATGTCACATCTAAAACTGTTAGTTGTTTTGTCAAATTACTCACCTCTGTTTAGTTTGACTTTACTGTTTCTTGTAGCTGCTTCGCAATTTCATTCCCTACTTGTAGCGCTGCTGCCGTCATAATATCAAGATTTCCTGAATACGTAGGAAAGAAATCCCCTGCCCCTTCCACTTCTAAAAAGACAGTTACCTGCTTGCCATCAAAAATCGGGGCACTTGTCATGCGATATCCAGGTACATATTGTTGGACAGCCCGCACAATCTCTTCAATAGCTTCAATAATTTCTTGTTCCTTATTACCTTCATTCACTAAAACATGCACAGTATCACGCATTATAATAGGTGGCTCAGCGGGATTTAAAATAATGATGGCTTTTCCCTTTTTCGCCCCTCCTAGTTCCTCTATTGCTTTTGCGGTTGTTCGTGTAAATTCATCAATATTAGCGCGTGTGCCAGGTCCTGCACTTTTACTTGCTACTGTTGCAACTATTTCTGCATATTCAACATTAGCGACTTGATTAATGGCATAGACAATTGGAATTGTCGCTTGACCACCGCATGTCACCATATTGACATTATCGATCGTCGCATATTTTTCTAAATTGGCACATGGCACAACAAATGGGCCAATAGCAGCTGGGGTTAAATCGACCATCTTTTTGCCAAGAGCAAGCACCTTCTCACTATGCATAGCATGTGCCTTGGCAGTTGTCGCATCGAACACAATATCAAAGAGCTCCGGACATGTAACTAAACCATCGATTCCATTGGTGATAGTAGGATAACCACGATCCTTAGCACGTTGAATCCCTTCTGAAGCAGGGTCAATTCCTACCATGACACTCATGGTTAAATAATCACTGCGCTCGATTTTATACATTAAATCCGTACCAATATTACCGGAGCCTAAAATCGCAACTTTCAATTTCGCCATCTTCATTTCTCCTCCTTCAGCCTAAACGTAGCGGACACAGCACCGAGATGAGCAAACTCTGCTGTAAACGTATCTCCATCCTCAATTGTTACAGCAGCTGTTAGTGCTCCCGCCAACACAAACTCACCAGCCTGCAAACCAATATGATATTTACTAAGCTTATTGGCTAACCACGCTACTGCATGTAATGGATTGCCCATTACAGCAGCGGCAGCCGCACTATCAAACAATTCGCCATTACGATAAACATTCATGCCAATATGCGGTAAATTGACATTTGCTAATTTCGTAGGCGTTCCACCAATAATCACCATGGCAGAGGAACCATTATCTGCAACCGTATCTTCAAAACGAATTTTCCAATCGGCTATGCGACTATCAATCACTTCTAGTGCAGGGACAATATAATCTGTCGCCTCAATAACATCCTCAACTGTAATATTTGGTCCTAATAAGTCCTTCTTTAAGACAAACGCAATTTCAAATTCCAACTTTGGCTCAATGAAATGATTGAGTGAGATTGTTGCACCATCAACCTCCACCATATCCGATAAAATATGACCATAGTCTGGCTCTGTTACATTAAATTGCTGCTGCATCGCCTTACTCGTTAAGCCAATTTTCTTACCAACAATTTTCTTACCCGCTTGTTGCTTTGTAGCAATTTGATGGAGTTGAATAGCATAAGCATCATCCACAGTTATTTCTGGCACAGTCGATGTAAGTGGCTCAATAGGTCGTTTCGTTTCCTCCGCTTCCTGTAATTTCTCTGCATATAGTTGTGTATCCATAGCCTACCTCCTAGATTTGCAATGTTGTCCCTACTGCCAGTGCACCGTATTGTCCATTAAAGAATAGTAATGGCTCACCGTCTTCTATATGAACGTTCTTCACGCGACCGATAAATAATGTATGATCCCCTTCAATATACATGCTTGCTACCTCACAGCTTACCTGTGCAATAGCACCTTCGATCGTCGGCGCACCTTGTAAATCCCCGAACTTCACATGACGTTTGTCTTTGATTTGGCCGGCAAATAACATGGATAGTTCTTGCTGTTGTGCAGATAAAATATTGACAGTAAATGTTCCACTTTGCTGAATATGCTCCAGCATAGAAGCTTTCTCACCAACCGAGATGACAACTAATTTAGGAGCAAGTGAAACAGACATGAACGCATTTGCCGTCATGCCATGAATATTACCATTGCTATTTGTGGTAATTACCGTAACACCTGTTGCAAATTTCCCCATCGCATTTCTGAATAGACGATCCTCCATTACATGACCTCCTTATGATATAAAGTGAAACTTCAATCAGTGGGGGTTTTCTTCATCCCCCACTGATTGTTAGTTGAACCAATCGGGCTTTTACGGTCAGTTGATCGACCACCTAGTAAACCTCGTTCTCATCTTTCCACTTGAGGTGGGCGTTTTACTGACCGTTAATGCGGGAGAAAGCTGTCTCAAATACTCTGAAAACGTATTTCAGACAGCATTGTAGAAACTTTCATCTTATTAATTGATTTTGCTACAATCGTTACACTATTTCACAGGCACTTTTACAGCTCGATCAGGTGTACCGTATAAGAAATATTCATTCGGTAGTGGTGAGCCATACCAAATAATTGCTTCGTCAAGCTCATCCTCACGCCATGTAATCGGCTTCCAGTCAGGATCAAAAATTAGATAGCCTGAATCACCAAATAATTCAACTCGGTTTCCACCAGGCTCCATTACATACATGAAGTACGCTTGACTCACACCATGTTTACCTGGCCCTGCTTCAATTTGAATACCATTTTCCACAAAAATATCTGCTGTATCCATTAAGTGCTGCGGATAGCCATACCAAAATGCAATATGATGGAAGCGGCCACTATTGCCCGTTTGATCGTTCATTAACGCTACCTCATGTACAAGTGGACTAACACTCATCCAGGCACCAATTTCTTCGTTATTGTTCAAAACAATTTGTTCACGTAACTTGAAGCCTAAATGCTCAGACATAAACTCGCGGTTTTTTGCTACGTCTCTACACATTAAATTGATGTGGTCTAAACGACGTGCAGGAACTCCCGTTAATGGACGTTTTTGTGGACGGCTTTTTAATAATGTTTTTTGATCTTCTGCTGGTTGGAAATAATCCACTTCCCATAAAATTTCTTGATTGTGACCATCTGGTGTGACAAATTGATAGGCACGCCCATGACCTAAATCGCCATCGATCCAGCCTTTTCCGAAGCCACTCTTTTCTAAAGATGCGACCCGACGCTCCAACGCCTCTGGTGAACTTGCACGCCATGCGGAATGGCCAAGACCCGCTTCTTTACCTTCTGTAAGCTTTAATGTGTGATGATAGAAATCCTCATAACCTCGTAAATATACGGATTGCCCTTCACGTGCTGTAATTTGAAGCCCCATATAATCGGTGAAAAACTTTAAGGATTCCTCTGGCTTTGGTGTAAAAAGTTCCACATGCGCTAATTGTGCTACATCAAAATTTGACATCAAATATTCCCCCTAATTGTTTGTATTATTTATTTGTGAAATAATTCACATCGTCTGGATTAACCCAAGTTGGGTCTGTCCAACCTGTTAAATCGTAATCTGCCATACATTGCTCAGCAAACGCTATAAACTCATCTGTTTTACCGCTTCCTTGTGCACCAAACAATGTTTGTAAGCGAATATCTTCATGATTTCCTGCATAATTACGTTCATATAATTCACTACGACCACCAAATTCAGTGCCAATCGCATCCCACAAAAGTTTTATTGTTTTAATTTTTTCGAGTGCCTCGATTCCATTTGAACCACGGTAGAGCTTATCTAATGTCGGACGGAATTCCTCATTTAAGAAATCTCTTGCACTAGATGGCTGTACGATTAAGTTGCCTGCTACAATCTGTTGAATAATGCCTTTAATCTTCGGCCAGCCTTCCTGCAAAAATACGCGATAGGCTAATCCACCACTTAAATTCGGAATAACGATGCCATTTTCTTTTTTCTCAGGATTCAATGCCATCGCATCACTTAATGACCAGAACATATGACGCCAAGCGATAATTTCCCCGATATGCACCTGTACACCGCGAAATTGATCCGTGCCCGCTGTCTTTAATGCCTTCAGCAATACACCAATAATAAAATCTAATTTTACTGCTAAGCGTGTAACACCTTGGAAAGTAAATCGATTAATGAAACCGCTTTCTACAAAGAATGAAGTTGTCTTTTGCATATCTTCATAAATTAAAATATTTTCCCACGGAATCAGTGCTTGCTCGAAGACAAGTACTGCATCATTTTCATCAAAGCGGCTACTTAGCGGATAATCAAATGGAGTGCCCATAACTGCAGACGTCATTTCATAGGATGCACGGCTTATTAGCTTTACGCCGGGTGCATCCATAGGTGCGATAAAAACAACAGCAAACTTTTTATCTTTAATCGGTAGACCATACGTTCCAACAAAATTGTAATTGGTGATAGCAGAACCTGTAGCGACCATTTTTGAACCACTAACGATTAAGCCTTCGTCTGTTTCACGTTCTACTTGAATAAAAACATCACCAACTTCATGAACATCTTTATGACGATCTACAGGTGGATTCACAATTGCATGATTAAAGAACCAATTGCGTTCTTGTGACTCTTTGTACCAACGCTTTGCATTTTCTTGAAAAGGTGAATAGTATTCAGGATTCCCTCCAAGGGTCGCAAGGAATGACGCTTTATAATCGGGTGTCCGCCCCATTTGCCCATATGTAAGGCGGGCCCAAGCAACAATAGCGTCTCGTCCTTGAATTAAATCATCCGCGCTACGTGCTGCACGGAAATACTTATGTGTATAACCTCCACTGCCTGTATCTGTTTCACAAGTTAAAATATCTTTGTATTGTGGGTCATGCATGGCATCATATAAACGTGAAATCGAACGTGCAGAATTCCGAAAAGCTGGATGTGTCGTGACATCCTTTACACGTTCACCATGTAACCAAATCTCTCGATTATCCTTTAAACTTTCTAAATATTCCTGCCCTGTCAATGGCTTCGTGACTTGCTGAACTACCATTCTCTTCCCCCCTCAATTATTTTTTCTTGTTTGACATGTCTATTTAAATTTAATACTTTTAGAATTTTTAGATAATTAACAAAAAGTATAGTATTCTCTTTGTTTTCTTTAAAATTTGAAAGGAATATATGCAAAAAACAGAAAAAAGCCAGCGAATTCGCTGACTTTTTCACTTTTTATTTTCTAGTGTTTTAATTGCATAATAGATTTTCAAAGCTAATTGACATCGGAAACGTCCATCCCCTGTACGCATATCTTCTTGCAATAATGATTCAATTTTTTCCATCCGGTATCGAAAACCTGGAATAGATAAATTTAGTGCCTTCGCTGTTTTATTGACATTTCCACTATGGTTTAAAAAGACCTCTAACGTATGGACCAGTGATGCATGATTTTGTTCATCATATGTTAATAACTGACCTAACACCTCTTCATAAAACTGTAAAAGCTCTCTAGGGTTTGTCGTTTTTAAAAAAAGCATGATATGTTGAAAGTTTTCATAAATAGCAGATTGGGTCTGTCGTGGTGCCGCATATTGTAAAAATTTACAAATTAGTCTTGCCTCGTTATAACTGTTTCCGATTTCTTCGAGCTTCTCAGCATTTTTCCCTACACCAATTTGGAATATAGATTGTTTAAATCGCTCTTTTAATCGTTTCGATAATATGTTGACAAAGTCCGACATATACTCGATATTCCGCTCACAATCTTCAAGAATAAGCAGGACTTCTTGATTTTTTATAAAGCATTCTACATTTAAATACTCTGTCATTAAAAAGCTATGCAAAGTTTCCTGCTCTTCGTGCTCAGACGTTATGACAATGACACGATTGTTTTTACTTGGGTCAAAATAAAAAATATTGCGAGCTTTTTTAATGAGTGCTTCTGTGGAAGATTGTCGACTCATGACTTCATCTAGAAAATCAGATTTTCTTTTCCACTGTGATTGAGCAATCTGTATTTGAGTATATAAATAAATTGAGAAAACCGTCACAGCGCGTTCAATAATCATTTCCTGTTCGCGTTTTAAATTATTATGGCAAAGAATCACTAACGTCCCAAGTTGTTTTTTCATGGTCATTATCTCGTATTCATGTCGGAACTCTTTTTTCTTACGACTTGCTTCTATATATAGTCGCTCATCATCCTCATGCATAAAATAATAGCCTATTGGCTTCATTAAGTATCTACGTTCTATTGTTACACTGCATTGAATCGCATCACTTAACAGATGTAAGAGTTGATTTAACGTATATCCTTCTAGCATTGCATGGGTCATTTGCTTATGAATGGTATCAGAATGTACGATAGAATTATTCAGCGTTTTTAACTCATTATACGTGGCATCTAATTCGTCCGCTAAGGAAGTATCTTGAAAATATCGTAGTATATCCAATTGCTCTGGTGTGGCATGTTCCTTCGTACGAACAACAAACTTACAATAATCATCGCATTTCCCACGACACTTTTCTTCAAAAACGACAATCTCTTTAGGATAGGTTTTTGCTAAAAAACCCGCTACATAACCGATTAATGTCCAGCATACACTTTCGTCACTAAAACCAAAATGTCGGACATGCTCCTCAGCCTCATAAGAATGGAACCACTTACCTTCCATTTCGAATTTATCGTCACTTATTTCCAATACATCAATTTGTACACTTACAACTCCCTCTAAAGTATGGATAGCTGCGCCAGCCCTTATCAACTCTTTTAACTCTTTCCAATTGTACATCTTTTCAATAGAGCCACCTGCACTGTAGCCGCATGCCCAACCATAGCGTAACAAAAAACCTTTTGCTCGCTCCATATTCAATGTTTGAATAATATCACGCCTAAAAAACCCAAGTGCCTCAGCTGATTTTAAAATCATCCGATTCCCATTGAACTTTATGATGCCTGAGCGTGGATTAATATCAATAGCATTTTCAAACACTAATCGGTTTGCCTTCATCCTATACACCCCCATAAACATGCATAATCATCGCTATGTTTCAAATAGTTCTTACCTTTCTATCTTTACAACGACAACATTTGTTCATTTTTTCTAAGTCAAATAAAAGCAGAGCGTGGACATGGAATAATATAAACATCCAAAATTATCACTAGATTCAAAGTGTTTACTTTTATTATCAATAGTAGTATACATTTATTTTTCAGACAATTCTTTTTATTGAAACGGACGTACTACACTCGGGCATATTTTGATAAAAATCTAAAATATTATAATAATTTTCTAAAAAAAAATGTACTAACCCTTTTCGAATTAGTACATTTCTCTGTAATATTTTGTTATAGCTTTTTTACAAGCTCTAATAACGCTGATAAAGATTCAACTTCATAAGTCGGTGTCACAACACCGTTCAACACATCGTTTTCACGGTTAATCCAAACATTGCGCATGCCAACACGAGAGGAACCTAAAATATCAGTATTTAAGTTATCACCAACCATTATTGCCTCGTCCGCTGTGATACCAGCCTTCTCAATCACATGCTCGAAGATAGATGCATCTGGTTTACCTTTACCAAAGTCGCCTGAAATAATGACATGGTCGAAGTATGGTGCGATTTCCGGTGTAATTTCTAGCTTTAAGTTTTGTAGGCTTGGTGCACCATTTGTTAGTAAGATGAGTTGATACTTTCCTTTCAGCTCATCTAAAACTGCAAAAGTATCTTCATATAAAAAAGGTGACACTTTACGCTCTGCTACAAAACGTTCCCCTAGTTCAGCTCCTAGCTTTGGATCGTCGATACCAAGAGCCGCTAGACCCTTTGTCCATGCCTCTGTACGATAACCTGGCACGATACCTTTCATTTTTTGGAAAGAGTCAGTTGCATCATCAAATGTTCCCCAAAGGCCTTCGAATGGGTTAATGCCGATTAACACCGTATAATCATATGTTTCATAGCCTTCATAAAGCGCACGTGCTTCTTTACGCACGGCTTCTTCTAAGTCAGTTGGATTTACCGTATGTACTGTTGTTGCATACTCGCACGTTTTTTCAAATGCTGTTTTTACAGATTTTTTGTCCCATAATAACGTATCGTCTAAATCGAAAATAATTGTATTAATTGACATTGTGTCAGCTCCTAGCTTCTTTTCTACTTGAACAAAAGGCATTCATACCGCTTATTTTAGCATATTTTCAGAATTGTTAGCATGGCATTTTGTGCACATTCCTGTTCCATCAAATGTTTTGTCTTTTCAAACTGTATCTTTAAATACAAAAAATGCGAGTAAAACAGTGTAGTGTTTTACTCGCATAACATAATGCTTTAACGAGATTGATCGTAGCAGGACAAACTTGATAGAATCTCGTACTTTGCAGGAAAAGTTCTTCAACTATCATGGTGATTATTTTTTCTGCGTAATCTTTCCATCAAACTTTGAATTTCAGCCTTTTTTTGCACTGTTTCTTCTTTTAAAATTTCGATATGGAATGCGTCACCAATTTCCTCTATAAGCACTCGGTCACCAGCTTGGATTGGCTTATCAATTGCAGCGACCGAAATACTAACTTGTTCTAATTCATCTGGATATTTTATAAAAATAGCATAACCATCCTCAATTCGGTCTAAAGTGTATTTAGTCGAGCTCACTAACAATATCCCCTTTCGCATTACGTAATTGTGCAGCATCTCCATCATTTAACCAAATTTGTCTCGTCGTCCATTTTAAATAATTTTGGCCCTCACGTGCATCAGTACCACTTGTTATATAAATTGTCTTACCAGGCTGTAATGTCACATTAGGAAAATTAAAAATTTGGTTGCCCTCAATTGAAACGAGCTGCCAATCTTTCAGTGCAACCGCTTCTGTACCGCTATTTTGAATAGCTACAATTTCATTTACTAAATCTTTGCTAATCAATTCTACTTCACCATTTTGAGTTGCCGATGTTGTGGCAACTGTTCCCGACCACTCTTTCGCACTTACATCATAGTTTACCCCATCTGTTGACACGATAACGGACCCAGTCTCAGCAGTGGCATAAATTTTACTACCAATCCCTTGTAAACGCTCTACAACCTCATCATGTGGGTGCCCATATTTATTGTCCTTGCCATAGCTCAAAACAGTTACTGCTGGATGCACTGCTTGAATAAAGCTTTGCGAGCTACTCGTATTGGAGCCATGGTGTCCTGCCTTTAACACTGTCGCTTTAACAGCCTGCGCTAGCATTTCCCTTTCTAAAGCGACACCCGCATCGCCCGTCAATAAAAATGATATATCTCCATAAATAAGTTTTAATACAATGGACGCATCGTTATTATCTGATGCCGATTCATCGGCGTTTAGCACGTTTATTGCTATTTTCTCATCAAGGGCAATATGGTCGCCTGTTTTCGGCACAGTATATGGAATATTTTTCGTATCAATAAGCGTTAGCATTTCTTCAAACGTTTGTGATGTATGTATTTTGCCTGAATCGTAAAATTGCTCAATTTCAAGCGCATTCAACACAGGGATCAATCCACCAATATGGTCAGCATCTGGATGTGTCGCCACCACAATATCGAGTTTTTTCACTCCCTGCTCCTTTAAATACGAAACAACCTGCGGACCAGCACCCTTGACACCCCCGTCAACAAGCATTGTTTTGCCATTTGGTGATTCAATAAAAATCGAGTCTCCCTGACCCACATCAATAAAATGCACCCGCATTTCATGTCCTGCTATTACTGGTTTTTTCTCCGTTTCCACCGGCATCGTACAACCAGATAATAATAGAATACAAAATAACCCTAAAATAAATTTTTTCATCTACTAACTTCCCTTCTATCATTCTATTATACAAAAAGTGCCGGTTTTCTTTTTGGTATCCCCCTTATTTTTCATTTACTAGCTTCAAGATAGGTTTCAAATTCACCGCAAATATTGTTGTAGCTCCCTTGGTTTTCCAAGCCAAATAAACCCTTGCTATATTGTAGCCATGCGGATTTTTCAACTCACTATTCTTCGATTTAATTTTATAGCGCTTTTTCGCTAAGTCTTTGAACCTTTCCATTTCTCAAAAGAATGAAAAACGATAAAATTAGTTGATTGGCGTGTAGGCGGCTACTCCTTGGAGGACTAGCGAATAGCTTGAGACCCCGCAGGAGCGTTAGCGACGAGGAGGCTCAAGATTCGCCACCAGGAAAGCGTCCGCCGAAACGGCAATCAACGGCACTGAAGGCAGCTCTCTTTCCTTATTAAACTAAATATCCACCATAAAATCATCGTGACAATAATTGTTACAAGCCCTTATAGTGATGTCCCCTATTAAAATAATGCTGAACAACATTTACTCATCCTCCATTTGTGAGTAATGTTCAAATATCTTTTTTGTTTTCATGCGAATGAAGTGATACGGCTCTTGCATTGCTTGCTGCACAGTAATGCTATTATCGACTAAAGATTCGACTATAGCGAAATGCTCATGCAATGCCACTCTATCGTTTTCTTCAATAGTTCCCGACAATAAAACTGTCTGCACACCTGTTGCTTTTGCAACATTCGCCACTCCGAATGGCGCCTTTCCATGTAATGTTTGGCGATCGGATTTACCTTCACCTGTTATAACAAAGTGTGCGTCTACTAAATGCCTTTTTAACTGCACAGCATCTATGACAATATCAATTCCTGCATGAAAAGTACCATGTAAAAAAGCTATTAATGCACCACCTAGTCCCCCAGCTGCACCTGCCCCCTTATAATCATGTAAACGAATCTGATACTGTTTTTCAACAATGTCAGCAAAATGCTTTAAACAACTATCGTAATAGCTAATTTGTTGTTTCTTTACCCCTTTTTGTGGACCAAAAACTGCCGTAGCCCCATGCTCACCAATCAATGGATTATCTACATCACATGCAATAACAAAATTTGCATCAGCCAAACGCGCATCCAAGTGACTTGCATCAATTGACTTTAAATCTAATAACGCAGATACCCCATCAGCAATTGGTGTACCATCTTCTTTCTTCAATTGCAGTCCGAGCGCCTTTAACATCCCAATACCCGCATCATTCGTTGCACTGCCGCCAATGCAGATAATAAACTGTCTAAATCCTTCATCAAGAGCAGCCTTTATTAATTGACCTGTTCCAAAAGTTGTGGCTAGTTCAGGATTTTTCTCACTGTCCTGCAACAGCATAATACCGGAGGCCTGTGCCATCTCAATTACACATGTTTTATGATCACCAAGCACACCATACTGAGCTTCAATCATTCTTCCTAATGGATCAACCACATATTCCGCAATATACCGTCCTTCCGTTGCGGTAACGAGAGAAGCTAGCGTACCTTCCCCACCATCTGCTACGGGTAGAATGACTGTTTCAATCGATTGATTAACGTCAAGAATGCCTGCTTGCATCGCATTCGCAACTTCTATTGCAGATAAAGTGCCTTTATAGGAATCCGGACTTATAATGACTTTCATTTTATACCTCCATTATTTTAAAGATGCTTATTTACTTACCTGTTCCTTACGATAAACATAAAGAGCTATCGAAAAAGTAATAAACTACTTTCAGATAGCTCTTTATGTTTAAGCTTTATATAAATCATTTAACAGTTCAATCTTTTTTGCTGTTGCTTCTTCAAATGTCATTATATAGGCTGCAGGGTCCTTAGGATTATGGAACTGTGTAATCTTCCCCGTTTCGGGATGAACAAATTTCGAAGATGCCCCACAACCAATCCCTAAAATTGTCTGTACTTCCTCCATAATAACAATATTATAGATACTTTCCTCTCCCGCTTTACTGTAGCCGACATTTTCCAAATTTCCTAATATATTTTTTTGCCGATATAAATAGTACGGTACATACGCATTATCCTTCGTCCACACTTGCGCCATATGCATCATTTCTGCAACAGTATCTCGGTCAGCTACCTTGTATTTATCTTTATTGCGGGTCATTTCTGATGCTCGCTTGAATGATAGCGTATGAACAGTTAGCGACTCTGGTTGCATTTTTTCTGATTCATTCAATGAATGCTGGAATTCATAAGTTCCTTCATTAGGCAAGCCAATAATTAAATCCATATTAATGTTATTCATACCTGATTCACGTGCGAGCCAAAACGTATCAATGGTTTCTTGCACCGTATGATGTCGACCAATTGCCTTTAACGTTTCATCCGTATACGACTGAGGATTGACACTTATCCGATCAATGCCCCATTTTTTCAGCACAGCTAATTTTTCAGGTGTAATTGTATCAGGACGCCCTGCTTCAACCGTCACCTCACGAATGGTTTCAGGATGAGGGAAAGATTCATACATCGTTTGATATAATGCATCCATTTCATCTGCTTCAATAGAAGTTGGGGTACCTCCCCCCCAATAAATCGAAGTAATTTTCATATTATTTTCCGTTAGCCATTTCCCCATTTCACGCAATTCAATATGTAGCCCCTCTAAAAATGTAGCTACACGACCTTGCTTGCGGTTACTACCAATTGCATAGGCTGGGAATGTACAATACGCACATTTTGTCGGGCAAAATGGGATACCTATATAGACGCTAATCTCTTTACCGATGTTGTCTAAGTCTGGAATTGTCACTAACTGACGATCCACAATTTCCTTTAGGAGCTCAACCTTTTCCTGTGACAGACGGAAATCCCGTACAAGTACCTCCGCAATTTCTGCATTGTTCATGCCAGTCTTACGGAATTTATGGTACAGTTTCGTTGGTCGTACACCTGTTAATATCCCCCATTGTTGATGCATCCCCGAATGCTGTTCCAACACATCTAAAAATACATGTGATAATGCACGCTTCATGCGAATATTTAGTTCACGCCCCACTGCTTCAGTATCATATTTAATAGTGTAGTTATTCGTATAACGTTTGCCGTCTACCTCTAGAACAGCATTCGTATACACAGAAAAATCTGCTTCAACGCGGTACTTAAAAGAAACCGCCATATCGGCGCCATCTGCTTCAACTTTCAATTTGGAATCCTCAAAAAACAAATTCGCAATATGATTTAAAACACGAATCCAATCCTCAGGATATTTTTGATCTATGTGAATAATTTTCATCTTTTTCGCTCTCTTCTTTCAATATTCCATTTTTCAACTAAAAGACCATCATGGTATCGGTGCCATCCAGGCCGTATCACAATTAATAAATACTTACAGTCATAACGCCGAGACGTATTTCATAGCAATATTAGTTTAACAAACTTTTATAAGCTTAGGCAAAGCTACTATGTAACAACATTGCAATAACAGAATATTCTGTTATTTATAGACAAATAAACTACTTACAACTATAATTTCTATTAAAGGTGGTGTTGATAATTGATAGTGGTCCTTAAGACAAATAATTATTTTTCTTCCGTACCAAGCTTTATTCAAAAATTAGAAGTAGCTCCCCATCATTTTGATTTACAACGTTGTGATGAAAAAACACTATATATTAAAGTAGTACTGAAGTACCGTGCTCATCAAGTTCTCTGTGATTTTATTTATATTATGGATCAACAAGAGGTTTACGGAGCCATCTCTATCAATGAACATTATGCAAATGCAAAAAAGTTCATCAAACAGCATTTTGGCCATACCCTAATATATTCTGATGAATTACTATTAGCTAAAAACTTTATGGGTACAACGTTTTTTTTTAAAAGCGTCAGACAATTTGCGAAGCAATATCCAAAGTTTATAAGCAAACCATAAAAAACCATACAACATCTCAAACTTTTATATAAATCACTGGATTTTCGCCGAAAAAATAAAAAAGCACACTACTAAACTTAATTAGTAATGTGCTTTGACTCAAATATTGAACACTCTAAACAGACGTTATGCTAACTTGCATACTTTCAGATATAACTAAATAATCAGTCTGTATTTATTACTCGTAAAGCGTAAGCAAAGATTGAAATTATTTCAAATAATTCTTTACAAATTCAACAGGTACATATGTTTTTTGAGCTTCTAACAATGCTGGTGCTGCTTCTAAAGGACGTAACGCTTTATTTAAACCAAACATTTTTTCTCCACGAGTAATTGTGTATGATAAATTATCTTTCGACACAATTGCGCCATTCCCTGTAGACTCTACTGTATAGCCAAGCTTTTCTGCAATCACTCGTAATGGAACCATCTTCGTTCCATCTACTTCATAATAATCAGTCGCTATTATTTCTTCAATTTCTGCCTCTACGTTTGTCGTTTCCGTAGCATTTTGTGTCTCATTATCAAGAATAATTACTTTCGAAGGCGTTGTTTGAGCCGGGATACTTTTTGTTGAAACAGTATAGAAAACAACTAAATGTTTCTCTGCTAATTCTTTCTCTGTTACTTTCTCTCCTTTGATGTTTAAAAGCTCAGTATTTTCACCTATATTTAATTTTAAAATATCATAAGTATTTGTTAAGTCTTCAAAGAAATAATCGACTTCAACTAATCCTGCTGTCTCTGTTTCAACTATTACAACATCCGGATTCAGTTGTGGTGGATAAATTGCTTTTTGCGGCTTATTTGCAAATGTGTAAGCCACTACTTTATCGCCTTTTTTAAGCTCCACTTTTTTACCTGTATTATCAAAAACAAGTGTTTCTTTTGTTACCTCAAGAATATTCGAGTATTCCCCATCTTTTATCGTGTAATATGTAGTGTTTTCTGCAACATTCACATGATCAACTGTGCCATACGTGTTGTTAAAAATATGGACTGGATCAATTTGAATTTGTGGAACTTGCTGTTCTCCTTTTGTCGAATTACCTTCATTTGCTGAAGCAACGGGTGATACTGCTAAGCTGCTTCCAAATAATAATGCTGTCATAGCTACCGGTACAAATTTTTTCATTTTCATAAAAATCTCTCCTCATCTTAAAGTTCATGGAAGTAGTAGCTTCAAATAGGAAAAAGTTACAGATAATACAGGAAAATTTATGATGAAAAGAGCAAAATACCAATTCCCTCAGATAAATGCATTTTTGTAGGTGCATGCACGTAAAAAGGAGACCACTCACATTTTGAGAAGTCTCCGATTACTTTTAAAGTATAATGGACTGGTTCTGGCATTTTATTCACTCACTATTTCACTTAACCCTGTAATATCAATGCCTTTTAAAGCTTGCGTTGCCAGTCGATCTGCTTCTGAATTTTCTTTCCGCGATACTGGCTTGTACTCCGGCTGGATACTAAGTTCGTTTAACTTTGCGTCAATTTTATCTGCCCAATTTGATAGGTCTTTTTCTAGTGCCGGCCATTCTCCACTTAGCTGATTGATAACAACTTGGGAATCACCCACAAAGCAAATCGGTAGATGATGGACATTTAATAATTCTAGCTCCACTAAACCTAAATAAAGAGCTGCATATTCTGCCTCATTATTTGACTTGAGTTCAGTGGAATAGGCATTTCTTCTTAACCTGTACGGCTTACCATTCTGCTCGTAATAAATGACACAGCCTAAACCTGACTGTTTTGTTGTACGGTCAAAACCTCCATCAAAATAGACCGTAATATTATGTGGCTCCGTATCAACTTCTTTTAAGTAGGCCTTAAGCTCCTTAAACGACCAGTTTGTATCTTGGCGATCTATGAATTGTAGTGACTTTACACGACCTGTACGCTCCATATCCTCTGCTAATAATAAGGCTTGTGCTGCTGGCATTTCATCAGAGTGCAAAACTGTCCCCGCACCCTTTGGCGTTTTATAGACCCATTCAATTGATACATGCATGACATTCCCTCCACTATTTTGGATAACTAACTACTACCATTCATGTGACTAATTTTGCTACATTTACACTTTAGTTTTAATTACTCAAGACAACTACTGAATAAAGTTAAAACGCGCCTCAATTTACTGAGACACGTTTTATCTACTTACCTGTTATATGTGCAAATATCCGTATAATTATTCCTATAGAAGCTATTTAGCTAAATACGAAGTTAAAAATGCCTTCGCTGATAAATTTCACACTATCACCGGAAGAGCCATTACTTCCGCCGATAGATAGACAAGTTAGTTACCTTATTGAATGTCTTCATACAATGTCTGTATTGGTTTTAATAAAATGCGATTTACCTCTTCGATAACTTTGCTTACCTTCATCTCTGCCTCAAGCATAGCGGAGATTTTCTCATTTTGTTGTGCAAGCTGCGCCGTTTTTTGCGCATAGACAAGCTCATCTTCCAGTAAATCCTCACCAGCTAATTGCTTTTTCTGTAATTCAATTTGAATCTTACGGAAGTTTTTAAATACATTTAATGCTTCTTCATCTGCCTTTACGACTTCTACAGCTTCTTTTAATGTCTCAAATTCAGCTGTCTTACGGAAAGACCCCTCTAAGGCATTAATTTCATTGTAAATATTAATCATCAACATAATCCCCTTTTTAAATAAGATAGACAATTAAACCTTGCACAATCCCAATTAAACCACCAAGTACTGCACCAAGAACCGTAATCATTTTAAATTCTCGCTTTGAAATACCTAATACAAGCTCTTCTAGCTTAGATACAGGGAAAGTATCTACTTGCTCACGGACAACTTCCTGTAAATTTAAACGTTTCAGCACATCTTCTAATTTGTCTTCAGCCTGAATAAAAGCTTTTTCGATGAAACGTGGAACAACATTTTCTTTCATCCATGAACTACCATCAGGCCAATAATACGATATTGGATGATTTAAACGTTCTGCAACTGCTAATTGCTCTTTTACATAACTTTGTAAATTCGCTAAAATCGGCTCAAAGTTAATATCCTCTAGATAGTCCATAGCTGGACGATCCTTTAGTTTTTCCCATTCCTGCAGGAAAATTTTAGTTAGCAGCGAATTCGTTCCTGGAGCCTGTAAAAATTTCACAAGTTCACGTTGGACTTTGCTTACTAGTGATGAGGAGTCCCCCAAAAACATATTAATCATGCCACCTAGAGATCCTTTAGACGATAAGAAGTCATCGATCATTGCCTTTATGGTCAATTCTCCTTCTGCAGATAAAAAATAATCCTCGCCTTTTTCTAAAATATGTCCAACTGCTACTGGAATTTTTGCATCAATTGTATTTTGAATGTCCGCTGATAACAGTGTACGAATAGACCTCGTTGATAATGTATTCTTTATTGATTCAAATTGTCCCGCAACAATTGTCTCTACTTTCTGTTCAATTGTTGCTGGCATGTTTGAAAAACCAGCTAAATTCAACCAATCCTGAATCGATTTATCATCCGTAAATATAGTTTCTTCTACTTTTGATTGGACTAACTGTTCTACCTTGTCTTGAATATCCTTCGAGAAAAATTTTTTTCTAAAGGTTTCGGGCGTTAATAAATAATTTACAACTGTTAATCCAAGCTGCTTTGCTAATTCATCACGTCTTTTCGGAATAAGACCTGGTGTAAACGGCACACGCCAATTTTTAATATATATAGCTTCATGTGGTCTAAAAAGCATTTTTATAGCTAGATGATTTGTTACGCCACCAATTGCTGCCCCAATGATTGCCATAAATAATAATGTCCCTAGTAAATTGTCCATTAGCATCCTCTCATTTCAATCGTATTCACTTTAGCGTAATTTGTCGCCTTCTGCACTTATTATAGCAGAGCAATGAAAATCCACGAAAGAAATACCTCCATAAAAGTGAATAGTTGCAAAATAACCACTATCCTTGAATAATGATAACTAAATACAGATGGAAATGAGGATGTCTATGATTCAGCATTTTAGCTTTAAGCCTCTTTATGAAAACACACAACTCCCAGGCTGGGCAATATCGTTTTTCTATCAACGAGAACGCTACGCTGCAGAGTATTTAAAAGATGGTGAAATCCAATGGATTGGACCTATACCACCAAACGAAGACGATATTAAAAAAATGATTCATGAGCTAATGCTTTACCATGTTTATGATTAATAAAACAACGTTTTTTTACTCTTACATCTTTTAAATACGGATGAATTTACCTATTACCCAGACTCTAATTTTGCAAATATTGCTTATTTATATTGATATTCCTGTATGATTCTTATACATTTATTAAATAAGGTTATTCTTAAATGTTTTTTATGCAGGAGGCTATTTTCATGAGTAAAGTCACACTTTCAGATGACTTAAACAGATATAATTCAAAAGCATTAATACGTGCAAAGGTAAAGGAACTCTTTTCTGAATTTTCCGCTAAAATTTTCGAATTAGCCAATGAGGCTGGTACTATCGATAGTAAAAATTTTGAGACTCGCACTGGTTTAAGTAGTAATTTTTATAATGAATACTGCAGTCAATTAAAAGCTTTCTTTGAATCATCTACTAGCACGTTCATGGGAAAACGTTCGATAAAGAATATGTATTTATCATATAACGGACTTAACTATGTTTTAACGCAACAAGGACTTACAGAAAAAGCTCCTATCACAATCTCTACGTTTTCAGGTGTGATTCCTTTAAAAGAAACAGTACACGATGTGGAAAAAGCTTGTCTTAAATTACGTTTTCAACAACAATAAAATCGTTTATAAGTAAAATACGTCGAAACGCTATGCTCCGCTTTCAGGCAGAAAAAGAGGTTATCTCAGATGAGACAACCTCTTTTTGTTGCATATTGAAAATAATTCATTTAAAAAAATCCGCAAGTGTAGCACTCTTGAGATTTTTGACGTGTCGTTTTATATGAGATGCAAATGCTTCTTTCTCTAAACAAACTATCCTTGCTCCATTTAAAGTTAGCATATTGTATTTTGATTTTCAATCATTTGCCGTTTGAAATATTTGTTTTTTTAAAATGAATGATCTTCATCAATTCCATCGAAAAAGTAGTTGTCAATATTTGTGTTTTGCTACTAAATAATTTATGATTGAAACATCCAACAATTTTTTAAATCATAGGAGGTGTACACTTTGTTTACTTCCCTCATTTGGGCGGGGACAAAGGAATTATTTGGACGGAGACATATTGGAAATAACCATTAGGTTGGCGGCATTCGCCCTACTAATCATAATGACAGGATTTTTTGTTGCAACAGAGTTTGCTATCGTTAAAGTGAGAGCGACCCGGATAGATCAATTGCTTGCAGAAGGACATAAAAAAGCCAAAAATGCAAAACGGGTTATTTCAGATTTAGATGAATACTTATCTGCATGTCAGTTAGGTATTACCATCACTGCACTTGGTCTTGGTTGGCTTGGTGAACCTACATTTGAAATCATTTTACATCCAGTGTTTGAATTTTTAAATTTGAACGGTAGTATAACATCTATCCTTTCATTCATACTTGCATTCTCAATTGTAACTTTTATGCATGTAGTTATTGGGGAATTGGCGCCAAAAACTTTAGCCATCCAAAAAGCAGAATTTGTCACATTAAACCTTTCTGGCGCATTAATTTTATTCCACAACATTACGTATCCCATCATTAAATTGTTAAACGGCTCAGCACGTGCGTTAACAGGAATGTTTGGGCTTAAGATGATGTCAGAATCAGAAGTGGCGCATACCGAAGAAGAGCTACGAATGATTTTGTCAGATAGTTTAAAGGGTGGAGAAATTAATAACTCAGAATATGAATATGTTAACAGTATTTTCGAGTTCTCAGATCGTCTTGCAAAAGAAATTATGGTACCACGTACTGAAATCGTCGGCATTGAAAAAGAACTGACGATTAAAGAAGTATTTGATTTAATGGGCGTAGAGCAATATACTCGTTACCCAATTATTGATGGTGATAAGGACCATATTATCGGTTTAGTAAACATGAAACATTTATTAACGGCCTACATTAAAGATCCTGCAAATGGGGACAAGCCTGTGCTTGACTATATGCAGCCGATTATACGTGTTATGGAAACTACGCAAATCCATGAACTATTACTAAAAATACAGCGAGAACGTATTCATATGGCTATTTTAATGGATGAATATGGTGGAACATCAGGTTTAGTGACGATTGAAGATATTATCGAGGAGATTGTCGGAGATATCCAAGATGAATTCGATGAAGATGAAATCCCGGAAGTACAAGAAATTGCTGAAAATCATTATATTTTAGATGCAAAAATGCTACTAGAAAACGTTAATGATATGCTAAGTACTGACATAGAAGATGATGATATCGATACAATCGGTGGTTGGTTCATGACGAAACGATTTGATGCAGTTGAAGGTGATAGCATCGAGGTGCAGGGTTATGAATTTACAGCTAAAGAATTAGATGGTCACCATATACTATACTTAGAAGTTCTGAAATTACCTGAACTTGATTTAGCAAATGAAATCGAAGAATTGAAAGACACTAAATAAACATGCTATAACGACTCCCTTTCATATAAGGGGGTCGTTTTATAATGCTCGAAAGTTTTGCGAGGAGGAAACAAAATGGAGCTCTATACAAATTTACGTCAAGGGGAAAAAGGTGCTTGGTTATCCATCGGTACTTACTTAATACTAAGCTCAACAAAGCTGACAATTGGTTATTTAGGGACATCTGAAGCATTAAAAGCCGATGGACTGAACAATACTACGGATATCATCGCCTCAATTGCTGTATTAATAGGCTTACGCATCGCACAAAGACCACCCGATTCTAATCACCAATACGGTCATTTACGCGCTGAAACCATTGCATCCCTTGTTGCTTCATTCATAATGCTGGTTGTTGGCTTGCAGGTTCTTATCAATTCTTTAAAAAGTTTATGGGAGCCTAGTGGCACAACCCCCTCTTTATTAACTGCCTATGTAGCAATTGGCAGTGCCGTTGTTATGTATGTCGTCTATCGCTATAATTTAGCCTTAGCAAAGGAAATTCGTAGTGCTGCTGTAAAAGCTGCTGCCTACGACAATCGCTCAGATGCTCTCGTTAGTATCGGAACAGCCATTGGGATTTTCGGCGCTATTTTCGGCTTTCCAATTATCGATACACTGACAGCATTAGTGGTTGCCTTTCTTATTATTAAGACAGCCGTGGAAATTTTTTGGGAAGCGGTTCAAAGCCTGACAGATGCCTTTAACATTGATGAAGTTGAAACATTGTCCGTATTAATACGTAATGTGGAGGGTGTTATTGAGCTCTTGGATTTCAAAGGCCGTGCACATGGCAATATGTACTTTATCGATGTGACAGTCACTGTGAATCCTTATTTAAATGTTTTCGAAAGTCACCGTATTACAGAAGAAATCGAACATACCGTGATGCGCGAAAATCCATTTTGCCAGGTGCTCGTGCATATTGAACCACATATTGAGCAAATTCCTCCAACAAGTGAAAACAAGTCTCCTACCGAATGATGGGTAAGAGACTTGTTTTTAAATCGGTATACGATAGTTTGTCAACAAATGTTTACTTAATCGCAATATAGATATCGACTTGGGCTTCATTAGGATTAGCGCATCGTTCATTATACTTTTCAAAATCACCCGTATAAGTTCTCTCCACCTCTGAATTGGCAAACCATGCCCAAATGTCTTGCCATGCTTTAATGACAACCTCAGGTATTGGACCCTTTTCCGATGTAAAGACAAGATACTTTGCAGCTGGGACTAACTTTACCTCCATGCCTTCAGGGACTTCATCGATTGCTGATACTGCCATTCCAAGGGTCAATGAATAATGTCCATTCACATCACTCTCATAGTCAGCATACAAACCATATGTTACCGCTCGGTTGACTTGATTTGATATTTGCTGCACGACATTTTGTTCATAAAATGCAGACCATAATTGTGGTATCTTTGCTTGAGACGTACTCTCATTCGCATTACTTGTTCGTGTTGTAACCCCTACCACCTTAAAAGAGTCTTTCTCAATGACAAACGGTTCAATGCTTTCACCCTTTCTCCATCTCTTTAAGCTTGGTAAAAAGGAAGTTAACATTTGGCGTGCTTCATCTTCGGGCATACCTTCTTCCTTTAAATGGGGCACACCTATTTCAATCATTTCTTGAACTGTCAGATCAGGCTGCTTAAATGCACCTTCTCCATAACAATATGTACAATAATCTTGACTCACTTGTCCACCTTTTTCAGTACCTAATAGTGCCTCATCCACTAACGGCATTCCACAACTTTGACAATAACTTTGCATGTTTACATCCACCCTTCGTCTATTTGTCATCACTTTAACAAACCAAACATGACAACTGTATGTCATCTATTGAAAGTAAAATATATTAACTTTCATTGTCTCTATATAAATCTACAATTTCTCGGGCACGTTCTTGCACAATTTCACTGATATGAGTCGGCTTAAGAATCTTTATGCGATGACCAAAGCTGAGTAGGAAACCGTATAGCCATTCATCTTCTGGCAGGGATATATGAACACTTAAATTTTCGATATTGACGTTGTCAGCACCAAAAGTCTCTTCCATCAATGTCATAATTTTAGGATCAAATGACAATGTAAGATCAACTAAGTTTTGAGGCTGAAACCAATCTTCATTCCATGGAAGTGCCGATAAATTAACTTCCTTGCGTTCAAAAGACGTCATCTCTCTTGTTAAATTCTTCATCCTCGATATCTTAAATAAACGAAAACTTTCTCTTAATAGACAATAGCCATACACAAACCAAACTTTCCCCTTTTGAACTATAGTATGTGGCTCAATAAGTCGGTTTGATGTCTGTCCATAACCTGTAGAATAGGTAAAACTTACACAATATTCGTTTTCAATTGCTTTTTTCAAAAGCGTAATCTGTTCTTTTAAAATGACGTTGTGACCCCATGGACTAAGATCAATGAATAGTTGATCAATGGATTGCTTCACTTTCTCATCTGCAACACCCGTTAACTTTTCAAGCACTGCCTCAGCATGTGCATCTTCATAGGAGGTTAGAGCGCTCTTGATAGCAATAGAAAGGGAAGCAAGCTCTTCCTTTGTAAACACTTGCTTATCCACTCTGTAGCCATCTATTAAACTTATTCCTCCATTCACTCCTTGCTGACTTATGACAGGTACCCCAGCAAGGCTAAGCGTTTCAACATCCCGATAAATCGTACGAACAGACACTTCAAACAACTCAGCCAATTCTTGAGCTTTCACTTTTTTACGATTAATTAAAATCATTGTCATCGTTAATAAACGGTCTAGTCTCATTTCCCCACTCCTACTATTTCATGAAGAAGTCCATTAAATATATTTCCCCATAAAACACTACTATTATTTCTTATACCCATTTGTTATTAAGTATTATTTAAGTACTTTTTTAGTTTTCTTTAAGTCAAATGTACTACAATAACGCCTGATAAATTATTACAGCCACTATAGTATTTTTACAATAAAAGAAAAAAATAACTCAATAAGCTTGAACAAGTATTGAGTAAGCTATTTTTCTATTTTAACCACGCTGTTTTTCAGTTACATTAAAATAATTTGATAATAAACGCTTATACAATTAATTCAATTCTCTTACCACAACATTAAAAAATTCTATCCTCAAGAGCCTTTTCAAAAACAATGATCTAGAGTTTAATGGACTTCAATTTAATTGATTAAAGGAGATTTTGCTGTGATTAGAGCCGTTTTAATTGACAATGAACCATTAGCTTTACACTATTTTCAAAATAAACTACAAAATTTTCTACAAATCGAGGTAATCCAAACCTTTACAAGTGTAAAACTATTCCTAAATAACCTGCCATCCATGGAATTCGAGGTTATATTTTTAGAGATTAAGCTGGATGAACTGAGTGGGCTTGAGGTAGCAGATATTATAAAAACAAATCGTCCACATGTAAGTGTTATATTTATCACTTCGTATCGAGATTTTGCTATACAGGCGTATGAAGTTGGCGCTCTAGATTATTTACTAAAACCGATTAGCCATGCGCGTTTAGAAAAAACCGTATTGCGTATTGAACATGAATTTTCTATGCAAAAATTAACACAACAAGCTTCCAGTACATTGTTAAAAGTTCAATGTTTCGATCAATTTGCTGTATATAGTAATAATAGCTTGGTATCTTTCAAAACTGAAAAGACGAAAGAATTATTTTCTTATTTCATTTTGCACCCGAACATGCCCATTCATCGGGATTATCTAATCGAAATACTTTGGCCCGATTTAGATTATGTGCGGGCAAAATCTAACCTTCACACCGCCCTATCTTACTTAAGAAAAACCTTAAATAACATAGGTTATACTAACTGTATTATTTTCACAAATAAATATTATATATTTGAAAAACCTAATATTATGTGTGATTTATATGAATTCCAAAAGTATTATAATGATTTTACTAAATTAGAGTTTCCACCAATTTTTTTAATCAATCAATGCCTTACTATTTATAAAAATGGTTTATTGGTATTTGATGATTACGGATGGGCAACTACATACAAAGACAAGCACTATAAATCATACATAGATTTATTAGAAAAAGGTATTCAGGCTACCATATTAACTGAAACTGATACAGCAATTGATTATTTAAACAGCTTATTAGAGTATGATCCTTACAACGAACAAAAGCTTGAATACTACTTGCAAGTGCTAATGAATGCAGGTCACCATCAACAAGCACACAAATTATTTTTAGCCTATGAGCAAAAACTAAAAGAGGACTTGGCACTTACACCAAGCCCTACTTTAATGGAAATTTCCAACAAATTATTTCAACATAAATAAACTTTTCTTTTCATCAAAAACGACGGGCAACTACAAAATTGTAGGAACTCGCCGTTTACTATTTTTTATAGGTTTCTATTTTATAAGTCCTTATATGCCACTGCCTTCTGTCAATCCATGCTTTACGGCATATAAAGCTGCCTGTGTGCGATCTTGCACCTGTAACTTCGTGAAAATATTAGAAATATGAGTTTTAACTGTTTTTTCAGTGACAAATAAAGATGAAGCTATCTCCCGATTACTTTTCCCCTTTGTGAGCTCTGCAAGTACATCCTGCTCACGAGGTGTTAATGGATTCAACACATGTGCAGCGTTTTTTGATTCTTGTCGATCCATTTCAAGTGTAGACGTTGCTTCAGGATGTAATGTATTCTCCCCCTGCATAATTCTGCGAATCGATAAAACCAATTCGTCTGGTTCGATATCCTTTAACTGATAGCCTGCTGCTCCTGCCTCCATCGCTGGCACAACATGATCTCGGTCAGAAAAACTTGTTAACATTAAGATTTGTATTTGAGGAAACTTTGCCTTAATGCGCTTCGTTGCCTGAATACCATCCATTTCTGGCATAACTAAATCCATTAAAATAATATCTGGCTGTATACTTTCAGCTAATGCGACTGCTTCAACCCCATTTTTAGCTTCTCCAACAACTTCAATATCTTTTTGCGTCTTTAAAAAAAATAATAATCCGCGACGGACTACATGGTGATCATCTGCAATTAATACACGAATCATTTTTCTTCCCCCCTTAATATGGCAATCTGATTAACAGCTCCGTTCCTTTGCCAATTTCACTAACCCAGTCAGCAGTCCCACCAACTGATTTTGCTCGATCCTTAATTGACTGCAAGCCCATTGATAGTAATTTGGCATTTTTATCAATGACAAAGCCTCGTCCTTCGTCACGAATGACAAGCAAAATATCTGTTGCAGTGACAGTAACATAAAGTGCCACCTCTAGCACGCCAGCATGGCGACGTACATTATTGAGTGCCTCTTGCGCTACACGAAATAACGTTTCTTCAATTCGTGACGGAAATTGCAACACACCAGAAACCGTTATATGTAGCTTTAAGCCCAGCATCTCCGCATAGACTTTTATCGCCTCTAATAAACCGTTTTCTAAGCCTTTGGGGCGAAGCTGCCAAATTAGTGCACGCATTTCTGTTAAAGCATCCTGCGTTAAATGCTGAATCTCCTTAAACGTTTCCTTTACATCACGATCATTGCTCATTTCAATCCCGGCTCTCGCCGTCAATGTAACTGAAAATAGCAACTGATTAACAGAATCATGTAAGTCACGTGCTAGACGATTCCGCTCCTTTACAAGTGCCATTTCCTGCTCCTGCTTAGTTAGTAAAATGCGTTTAATAGCTGAACCCATTTGAAAGGCAACTGATTCAAGTAAAGCTAGCTCCTCCTCTGAAAAACGTATTGTATCTTTTGATGCTACATTTAAAACGCCAAAGCGCTCCTGTCCCGATTGAAGTGGTACTGTTGCGTGATGTGTGATCCCTGCGTGATCACCAACGTCTGCAGCGATAGCACTTTCAATACGTTGACATTCAATAATATTAGAAGCCTTTTTTAGTTCTTCATTGCGATAGCGGGATACACACCAACAGCCACCTTTTTTTAAATAATGACAATTTTTGTATTCCAATGCATCTGGTAAATTCTCATGGACAACAAGCTCTGACCGCCCCTTAGCATCAATAAAAAAAATCCAACCTGTTTCAAAATTGGTGCCATTTAAAAATTTTACAAGTGCGCCTTTTAGCATTGTTACAATTTCTGTTTCTTCATTTAGTAGCTCTGCGATTTCTTTTAAAATACTGATATTCGAGTGCTCGTTCTCTCTCACACATACACCTCTTTTTTTGACATTCCTAATTTTAATGATAACATTTCCAAGACAAAGGCGTCCGTTTCAGCCATTCATACTTTAGACTGAATTTCATTGGTTGGGAATGGACGACTATCTTAGCTAGATAATTTACTTCTGTATTCAGAACATCTATAATCGAACAAGTATAAGGTTTCTATTAAGGAGAGTTTTACTATGTCTAAAAAACAAGAGAATAGCCTGTTATTCATTTGGATTGTTTCTGTAGTTGCAACATTAGGTTCATTATATTTTTCAGAAATCCGTCACTATGAGCCTTGTAAAATGTGTTGGATTCAACGTATTTTTATGTATCCAATTGTCATTATGACAACCATTGCTTTTATCCAAAAGAATGCTCGTATTGCTGTAACAACAGCCGTATTTGCCATTATGGGTGGCTGTGTGTCACTATACCATTATGGTATTCAAAAACTAAGCTTCTTAGCTGATTCAGCACCTTCTTGTGGTGCAGTATCTTGTACAGGTCAATACATTAACTGGCTTGGTTTTATCACAATTCCGTTTTTAGCGCTAACTGCATTTATTTTAATTGCAGGGGCAAGCTTCTATTTAATGAAAGCTGTAAAAGAAGCAAAATAATTAATAAGAGACTATCCCATGTGGGTATAGGTACTCCAAATCGAACTATGCTTTTGTAAATGACAGGATATTCTACAAAAATTCGCGATACTCCTGCGGGACAGCGAACCAAGCAAGATTCGCAGATGCTTTAACTCCTGCGAGACTTGCGGCTCGCCCGCGGCAAGAGAGCGAATTTTTTTATATCAAAATTTTAGAAGCATACTCTAGGTAGAAAATAGATAAAGGGGCTTTTTAGCCTTCTTTGCACGGAGGAAAATAGATGTTTCACTACAAAATAAATGAAAATAATTTGACGGTTGAAGAGTTACTACGTAATCATTGGAAATTGGGAAAAAAACTAGTACATGAATTACGTATGGCGAAAGCTGTCACAACAACTGACGGCGAACCACTACAGTGGAAGGAACCACTTCAAGCAGACACAATTGTAAAATTCACATTTCCTATCCCAACTTCTAGCTATAAACCAACACCCGTGTGCGCGATTGATGTTGTATACGAGGACGACCACTGTTTGATTGTATCCAAACCAAAGGGCATGTCGACACATCCAAATGATGCACGTGATACGCATACATGTATGAACCATGTTATGGCGCATATTAAAGAGCAAGGTGGTGTTTATGCAGAGCATGTTCATCGTCTTGATCAAGGTACACAAGGCTTGCTTCTTGTTGCCAAACACCCACTCGCAAAATCGATATTTGACCGAATGATTGAAGAAAAAACAATTATTCGCATGTATGCTGCTGAGGTTCAAGGCAATCTTCGTTCTTCGTCTGGCACTATTGCAGAATCAATCGGTAAGGACCGACATCATGCAACGAGACGTGTTGTGTCAAATACAGGACAGCATGCGGTTACGCACTATGAGGTTATCGCACGCTATAAACATTCTTGTGTTGTCCACCTTATCCTCGAAACAGGACGAACACATCAAATACGTGTGCATATGGCACATATCGGTCATCCTATTATTGGTGATACAATGTACGGTGCACGCGAAACTGCTAGTGATGACTATGAGCTACACGCCATACAGTTAGAATTCGAACATCCGTTTTTAAATAAGCGCATTGTCGTAAAGGATGAAAAATAGTAACCCTTTTCTCACAGGAAAATGAGTAATTGAACAAATTATTTTGCTTTTATGGGAGCGTTAATGCTTTCTATAGAGTAGAATACTGGTCTGACATTACGCTGTCATACAGAAAGAAGCCATCTCAAATGATATTGGGACGGCTTCTTTATTTTTGATAAGAAATTTGGTTAGCGCTGATAGCGTTTGTATTGTGACTACTGAACAACAGCATATCATCCAAATCATTTTACTTATAATTCTAAAAAAGTATAAATATATGATTTGATAATTATTTCCCTAAATTTTATAGTAAATTTAATATTGATTTTCCATTATTGGTAATGACGATGGATTTTTTTCATGATAGAATAAAGTAAATTGTCAGTCATCTGACATATAATGAGGGAGGAATTCATTAATGAAATGGGTTAAAAGTATTGCAGCAACAACACTCGCTGCGAGTTTACTAGCTACACCAAGTTTTGCTGCAAAAGCTGAAGAAGCAACACCAACAGCTACGAAAGACGGTTTCAATTTAACAATTCTACACTCGAATGATACACACGCACACGTTGAAGCTGCACCACAACGCGCAACAAAGGTAAAAGAGCTACGTGCTGCAAATGCAAACTCTCTTTTATTAGATGCGGGTGACGTTTTCTCTGGTACTCTATACTTCAATCAATTCACTGGAGAGGTTGATATGAAGTTAATGAACTTAATGGGCTATGATGCAATGGTATTTGGTAACCATGAGTTCGATTTAGGGTCAAGCCCTGAAGGACATGCCGCACTTGCGAAGTTTGTAAAAGGTGCTGATTTCCCATTGTTAGGAAGTAACTTGGATTTTTCAAAGGATTCCTTATTTGATGGCTTACAATCTCAAACAATTTCTAAAGACTTCGAAAACGGTAAAATCTATAATGGTATTATTAAAGAAGTAGATGGTGAAAAAGTAGGTATTTTCGGTTTAACAACAGAAGAAACTCCTTCCATTTCAAGCGTTGCCAATGTTCAATTTGCTAACTATATCGATTCTGCGAAAAAAGCAGTAGCAGAATTTGAAAAGCAAGGTATCAATAAAATTATCGCCCTAACACACTTAGGCTTCGATGATTCAAAAGAATTTGATAATGACCAATTACTAGCCTCTGCGGTAGAAGGTATCGACGTTATCGTAGGTGGACATACACATACAAAATTAGAGAAGGCTGTAAAAGCTAATACATCATTTAAAAACCCAACGATTATCGTACAAACAGGTCAATATAGTGAAAATTTAGGCGAGCTTGATTTAACTTTCAACGATAACGGTGCAGTTGTTGAATACTTTGGACAATTACATGCATTAAATGATAAAGAAAAACCTGTAAAAGCTGACGCTGAAGCAGCAGCATTATTAGCACCATATACGGAAAAGATTACTGCAGTTAAACAACAATCTACAGGTAATACAGCGGTTTCAGTTCTTGACGGAAAACGTGGTCTTTGGGGCGTTCGTGCTGGTGAAACAAACCTAGGTAACATCATTACTGACGGTATGCTTACTGGTGCACAAAAAATTGACCCAGAAGTACAATTTGCCTTCCAAAATGGCGGAGGTATCCGTGCAAGCATTGACGCTGGGGACATTACTGTAGGTGAAGTAATGACTGTAATGCCATTCGGTAATGCACTAGGTATCGTAAAAATGACTGGTGCTGAAATCTATGAAATTGCTGAACATAGTGTGAAAGACTTCCCGAAAGAATCTGGTGGCTTCTTACACTTCTCTGGTCTACAAGTAGAATTTGACGGTAAGGCAACAGCTGGTAAACGTGTTAAATCTATTAAACTAAATGGTAAAGAACTTGATAAAGCCGCTACTTACAAAGGTGCTACAAATACTTTCACTGCTAAAGGTGGCGACGGCTTCGAAACACTTGCAAAAGTATATGCTGACGGCCGTGTAAGTGAGCCAGGTACGATTGACTATGAAATGTTTATCGATCATTTAAATACGCTTAAAAAAGTAGCTGCTAAAGTTGAAGGTCGTATTGTGGCAACTATTCCATTTACAGATGTTGCAAAAGGTTCTGAAACAGAGGGCTACGTGCGTGATCTATATTACCGTGATTTAACACAAGGCACATCAGCAACAACATATTCACCAAACGCTAATTTAACACGTGCACAAGCTGCTTCATTTATTGCGCGTGTGTTAAAACTTGAAGCAAAAGGTGCAGCTACATTCTCTGATGTAACTAGTTTAGAAGTAGCTACACAAAAAGAGATTACAGCGCTTGCTGAAGCTGGAATTGTACAAGGCCAAAATGGCAAATTCAATCCTACTGCTAAAGTAACTCGTTCTCAACTTGCATTAATGTTTGCACGTGCTTATAACGTACAGCATGATGCAAAAACTGGTTTAACAGCTGATTTCAGCGATATTTCTAAATACAATGCTGAAACACAAAACGCTATTGCACTTATGCAAGAATTACAGATTGCTAGCGGATCAAATGGCAAATTTATGCCTGGTAACAATGCTACACGTGCACATATGGCAAAAATGCTTTCTAACTACATTCCTTATGTAAAAGAATCAAAATAATGCTACACGAAAACCCGCTTCTCCAAGGTGAGAGCGGGTTTTTATCTTTATTCAGTAGAACACCTAGTCCTGTCCTGTGGCAATTAATATGTTCGAAGTAGCGTTCACAACACATGTAATAAAAAACTTGTATCCTATTGGTCCAAAACTTCAGAACGGTTGTCATGGATTATGAAAGATGATTAAAAATCAAATTTAAAGTTATCTGGGTCTTGTCCAATGCGTTCATTGCGATTTACTGAAGCCAATTGAGTCATTTGAGCTTGCGTTAATTCAAAATCAAATATCTGTACATTTTCCTCGATACGACTCGGTGTCACAGATTTTGGAATAATAATCGTATTATTTTGTAGATGCCAACGTAGGACTACCTGTGCAGCAGTCTTCCCTATTTCTTGACCAATTTCAATAATAGTTGCATGATCAAGCACATTGCCACGACCAAGCGGTGACCATGCTGTGACCGCAATGCCATGCTCAGTACAATAGGTCTTTAAAGCGTCCTGTTGAAGATAAGGATGTACCTCCACTTGATTGACCATTGGCGCAATATTTGCTTTTGCTAATAGTTTTTGTAAATGATGCTCATGATGATTTGAAACACCTGTCGCACGAATTAATTTTTCATCGTAAAGTCGCTCAATCGCTCTGTACGTTTCTTCAAATGATTCTGGCACTGCCCAATGTGTTAAATATAAATCCAAATAATCCATGTTTAACTTTTTCAGTGACACTTCAAACGCACGTAATGTCGCATCGTAGCCTTGGTCATTATTCCAAACCTTCGTAGTGACGAATATATCCTCACGTTTGATGCCTGAGTAACGAATCGCTTCGCCTACCTCTACCTCATTGCCATATAATGATGCCGTATCAATTGCTCGATAACCAACTTTAAGTGCATGATCGATTGCTTGCATTGTTTCATCACGTTCTGTCATTTTATAGACACCTAAACCAAGCCGTGGCATTTCTACACCATTTGTTAATAATTTTGTCGATTGTAAATTCAAGAACTTCAGCCCCTTTCTTTTCCTAGTTCCATTATACAAAAAATTGGATTTAAGAAAATGGAGAAGTTCCCTTCGAATATAAGATATATGAGATCCTTCGTTCCGCTGGTATTCTTCCTTACTTCGCGGGTATTTTCTTCGCTCCGCTGGTATTCTTCCTTGCTTCGCTGGTATCCTTCGTTGCTCCGCTAGTATTTTACTTTGCTTCGCAGGTATTTTCTTCGCTCCGCTGGTATTCTTCCTTACTTCGCTGGTATCCTTCGTTGCTTCGCAGGTATTCTCCCTTACTTCGCGGGTATTTTCTTCGCTCCGCTGGTATTCTTCCTTGCTTCGCAGGTATCCTTCGTTGCTCCGCTGGTATTTCACCTTGTACAGTAAATACCAATATCACGTCACCTTACTGTTTCTTGAACTTTTCTTCAGGCTCATCTACCTGAATTGGGTCTGTAATTCGATCATCCTCCGCAAGCTCTAAACCATCACGCATACGCTCCATTTGCTTGCCAAGCTCCTTCACTTCATCAAAATTACCTGCCATTGTACCATTCTCGATATTCGGAACTTTCTTCTCCATTTTCATCACCTCTTCTTTAGTTTCCCCGAAATACTAACGACTGAACCATTTCTGACATATTTTATTGTGCAATGTCGGTTTCATTTTCATAGTAAGTAAGCTATACTTAAGGGAGATTTCTTTATAAACATGAGGAGGGTTCTTCCATGAGTTTATTATTAATTCTTGGTGTTACAGCTGCTTTCTTAGCTGCTATTTTCACGGCTGGTTACGAAGGCGACTACAAAGCGGACAAATAATACCTCAAGACAATCACTAAGTATGTTCTACTGCTTAGTGATTGTCTTATTTTATAAGAAGTAGCCATTATGGTTACTTCTTTTTTTATGGGGAAAGCTAAGTGGTCTAGATTGTTCCACCATCACTTTAAGGCCCTAATACATAATTCCTTAACAACTTGGTATTAGGTGAAAACATAAATGCTTGACATTAAGTACTATATAAAATAAACTTAGTTACATAAAGTAAGTAAATGAGTAAAAATAACTTATAAACGGAGGCACATTATTATGCACTTTCATGAAAAACCAAACACATATGTAACAAATGTCGAAATTAAAGTGAGTGATTTACATCGATCGTTAAAATATTATCAAGATGTTATTGGCTTTACGGTTCTACAAATAGAGTCACATAAAGCAACTTTAACAGCTGATGGCAAAACTGCACTGCTGACAATTGTACAGCCAGAAACTGTTGAAGAAAAAACGAACTTAACAACGGGTCTATATCACTTTGCCTTACTATTACCAACACGCCGTGATTTAGCCAATATTATTACACATTTCCGTAATTCAGGTGTTTATTTTGGTGCATCTGACCACGATGTGAGTGAAGCACTTTATTTACGTGATCCAGATGAAAATGGTATCGAAGTTTATGTAGACCGTCCTGACAGTGACTGGACTTGGCAATTCGATCAAGTTCATATGGTGACGGAACCACTTAATATTTCAGCCATCTTAGAGGAAGGTGACGGCGAATGGCATGGACTTCCTGCTAATACAGTGATGGGACATATACATTTATCGGTTTCCAGTTTAACTGCCGCAGAGGAATTTTACACAAAAGGCTTAGGATTCGATATTGTCACTCGATATGGTGGTCAGGCATTATTTATCTCAACAGGTCGCTATCATCATCATATCGGTCTAAATGCTTGGTATTCTGAGGGCGCACCAAAGCTTGGTGAAAATCAAGTTGGTTTAAAAACATATACCCTTCGATTAGATAATGAGACACAAGCAGCTGAAATGAAAGAAAACTTACACGCTATCGGGGCAACTATTGTTGATATTGATGGTGGTTTCCAGACAGAAGATCCTGCTGGCAATGTTATTTTACTGAAATTCTAAGCTATCCAGCACTTTCGGAGTTTTATCCGTCACTTTCATATTCCCCAAGAAAAAAAGCAGTTCTCCTCATGAGAACTGCCTTTTTTAATGTAACCCTGGGTAACCTTGCTGTCTCAAAGCCTCATAAATAACAATCGCGGCTGTGTTCGATAAATTCAGGGAGCGTATATGTTCACTTTGGGGAATACGCAGACACATATCCCGACGTTCATAGGCAAAATCCTTTGGCAGGCCTGTCGTTTCTTTGCCAAACATAAAGAATATGTCACGTTCCTTATCACTAAAATCATGTTCAGTAAACGGCTCTTCACTATACGTTTCAATTAAATACAAATCACCGTTTTTCGAAACCTCTATAAAATCCTCGAGTGAATCATGGTATACAACATTGACACTATGCCAGTAATCTAACCCCGCACGCTTGAGCATTTTATCGTCCGTTGAAAAGCCAAGGGGACGAATTAAATGCAAAGAGGTATTTGTACCAGCACAAGTACGTGCAATATTACCTGTATTTGCTGGAATTTCTGGTTGATATAAAACGATATGCAATGGCATAACGGTACACTTCCTTAGCTAAAAAATTGTAATCCCTTATTAATTTCAATGAGTACTTCCCCGTCTTGTTCCTTGTCCTTTGCAGAGAGTAATGCCTTTTCTGCCTGCTGCCCGCCAATTTTCCCCAATGCCCATGCCGCCGTTCCTCGGATAACAGGACGTTCATCTTTTTCAAGAAGTGACACTAAATCAGGCACAGCTGTTTCTTCTTTAAAATGCGCTAGTGCCAAAATAGCATTGCGTTGAATCGGCTTTTTACCACGCCAAGAGCCTGAAACATATCCAAATTTGTCTTTAAATTCACGGTTAGAAATGGTCAACAGCGGTATCAGTAAAGGCTTTGCAATTTCTGGATCTGGCTTAAACTCTTCGTGAATCCAGTTTATCTTCCTTTTGTTTTTAGGGCACACTGTTTGGCAAGTATCACAGCCATACAAACGATTACCAATATGACTACGAAATTCATCGGGCAATGTTCCTTTGGTTTGTGTTAAAAAGGCGATACAACGTTGTGAATCAAGTTGCCCTCCCTCTATTAACGCGCCTGTTGGACAAACATCCAAGCATAAACGGCAATCCCCACATTCATCCTCCATTGGTGTATCCGGTGCAAATGGAATATTCGTAATGAGCTCACCTAGATACACATATGAACCAAATTCAGGCGTAATAATCGAGCAATTTTTCCCGCTCCAGCCAATACCCGCACGCTCGGCTGCTGCCCTATCTACAAGTGCCCCTGTATCAACCATTGATTCAATACGCACACCCTCTACTCGTTCTTCGAGCCATGCTGATAATTGTTTCAAACGCTCTCTTAACGCTGTATGATAATCGACACCCCAAGAAGCTCTACAAAAAATACCACGTCTTGAGCCTTTTTTTCCAATAGGTGCATCCTGCATACGCGATGGATACGCTACCGCTATGGCAACTATGCTTTCTGCTCCTGCTAATAGTTGAAATGGCTCAGTACGTTTTTCAATATCGCTTTCTTCAAAGCCTGACTGATAGCCAAGCTCTTGCTGACGGCGCAGTCGATTTTTTAATTCTGTAAATGGAGCTGCCGTTGTAAAGCCAATTTTATCAACGCCAATGGACATTGCATACGCCACAAATTCACGTTGTAGGTCATGTATGTTCATTTCATTTCCAACTCCTTACATGATACAATAATAGAAATAGTTAAAGTAGGTGATAATTTATGAAAGTGTCACTCAACCCAACTCTCAATACACAACATCCTGAGCTAAAAATCGGCATTATTCATTATACCAAAATTGTCGTAGCACAATCGCCCCAAATGATTAAGGGACGAATGCAATTGTATCAGGAAAATCTGTATTTAGAAATGCAGGAGACTCCTGTTACAGCACAAGCTGGCATCGCAGAATGGCGACAACTATGGAAAAAGTTTGGCGCTGATCCAAACCGATACCGTCATTCGGCAGAAAGCTTAATGCGTCGAATTAGTAAACAAAATTATGTAACACCATGCCAATCTGGTGTTGATTTAAATAATTTCTTCTCCTTGCAATATGAAATTCCAATCGGCCTTTATGATCTAGCTTATCTTAAAGGAAATGTTGAAATCGCACTTGGCAACGAAGAAACAGGATATGAAGGCTTGAACGGCCGCTATAATTCGTTAAATAATATCCTCTATAGTCGTGACGAGGAAGGTGCCTTCGGTTCACCATTCGTCGACTCTAAACGAACGGCTGTCTCAGAGACAACGACAGATGCCTTACAAATTTTCTACCTCCGTCCATCACTGTCAGACAATCAATGTGGAGAGCTTCTTGCCTCTGCAGGAAAAATGTTCAATCAAATACACGGTGGTGACTATAACACAGCTCTATTAACAAATGCAGCACCATCTACTACACTATAAAAAGGACGTGTTTTCATGATAAATCTTGCAGAAGCGGTCAAACTGAAAAGCATTTTAACAAAAAAAGTTCAGGAACTTATTAGCGAGTTACATCGTAGCGCCTTTGTAACCATCGAAAAGGGACAAGCCCCAAAAACGAGCAATCGTGCCATGACCGTTATTGAATCTGAGCTAGCTCAAGTACGTCTCGATATACGTACATTAGATCGACTAGTATATGAAGCAAATATAAAAAATACAGTAGACTTTAAAAGTGAACAATTAACGTTGGTTGAAGCAATTGAACTTGCAACACAACTTCGTGCCGAAGCTGAGCTTTGCAAGCACTTTAGTACGCATGAGAAAGAAAGTGTCCGTATGGGCTATGGTGAAAATACTATGCTCTATGAAATTGCTATGTACGAACCCGAAGAATACCGTGAACGTGCGCTTAAACTCGAAAAAGATGCACATAAGCTCTCAAATTTAGTGAATACCAAAAATTATAGCGTTGAACTTAACTTTGACGATTCTCGTTATTTCTAAGCTCGGGGCGGGCGTCTCCAAACACGATTTGATGAAAACGTTGATATACCAATATCTATAGACTTTTTCAAAGGTGTTCCAAACCAAGTGAATACCATGTATCAAAAATAGCGTTGTCGGGGGCAAGTTATTGTACTTAACAATCAAAAAAGATTGAGGCTATTTGCTTCGATCTTTTTTATTTGTAGCTCTCCTTATATAGAAGTATTATTACCTATTTTCATCATACTGTTAGTTTTTAGAACTGTAATAAATATTCTATGAACCATTATTCGTTGAACTAAAAAAAGCATCCTTTTACAGATGCTTTTTTGTTCTAGTTCGTTAAATCATAATTAATTTCATATGTTCCTAAATCTAAATCAGCAAGAAGAAAAGTTACATTATAATTAGAATCAGTATATGTATGAGTGTCTTTCTCTTCATCTATAGCTTTATCAAATTCCACTTCATTTTTATCTAAATTCAATCCTATTGCATCAATAATTGACATAGCAGATAATAATCCTTCTTCCCATTCATCTCCCTCTTCACTTACTTCGTTTATTGGGCTTCCTTCTACAGAGATATTATAGCCAATTAATTTTTTATCCTCATTATATTTAGCGACTATTTTATAATGACCCTTATATTTTTTAAAATCTGTTTCCAATAGGATTTGTGACAAAATATTTTCCTCTTTATTTAGTTCACTAGTTATTGGTTCTGGAATCTTCTCTAATTCTATTGGTTCTTCTGTATCCTGTTTATATACATCAACTCTAACATTGTATTTTTTAACAAACTTTTCTACTGTAGCTTTTGATTCAGGATCAACCTCTTCATATTTTACAGGAACAACTTTCTCTTCCTTTACGATCTCTTCTTTTTTTACATTTTCCTCTTTGTTCTTTTCTGTTCCCTCACCAGAACACCCAACTAGCATTATGGCTAGTAGTACTAATAAAACTTTCTTCATTACATTATTCCCTCCGAATGCATATCATTAAAAAATGTATGTGATTTGATTTAACAAAACACAATTATAACACAACCAGTTCCTAAATTAATATTTTATTTCCTACTATTACAATTTAGCCAAATTGAGTTCTATATTACCACTATTATAATTCGTCATTTTTTGGTATATAAAGAATTCACATTGCTTATTGAACTATCTATGACAGGTATTTTTATTTTCTTTTTTACAACTATCACTGAAAAACCAAAAGATGAAGCTGCTCACATACTTGAATTTTCAGCTCGTCATTTGAATGCCAATAGTTGAAAATGAATGCTATTGCATGAAATATGAGATTTCACAAAAGCTGATAAATCAAGGCTTTTCATATCGCTTGAAACTGTATACAATAGATTTATGGAGTCGGTGAGACTCTATACCAAGATGGGTGTGTTGTTTTTCGAAACCCTACATTTAAGTAGACAACTTTGATAAACCAATGACATGTGACCTGTTACTTTATGACCGATGACCAATAACCAACTATCGGCAAAGGCATAAATAAACCCAATCAGATGCTATTCGAAAACAACATCCCAAAAAGCTCTCTTGCACCTTGTGTGTAGGGGAGTTTTTTTATGTCTAGTTTATCCCTATCCAGGACAGAATGGATGTATACCACAGAAAGGGGTAATACCATGACAAAGCAAAATGATCCACATCTTGAAAATGACGATACATTGACAAATCGACAGGGTCACCCTATTACCAACAATCAAAATCTACGAACGGTAGGTAATCGAGGACCTGCAACACTTGAAAATTATGATTTTTTGGAGAAAATAAGTCATTTTGACCGTGAGCGTATTCCTGAGCGTGTTGTACATGCTCGTGGTGCTGGTGCTCATGGCTATTTTGAAACATATGGTGTTGTCGGCAATGATCCTATTTCTAAGTATACAAGGGCCAAGGTTTTTCAAAATAAGGGAAAACAAACGCCTGTTTTCGTTCGCTTTTCGACGGTTATTCATGGAGGGCATTCACCTGAAACCTTACGTGATCCGCGCGGCTTTGCAGTGAAGTTTTATACGGAGGACGGTAACTGGGATTTAGTCGGAAATAATTTAAAGATTTTCTTTATTCGCGATGCTATGAAATTCCCAGATATGATTCATGCTTTCAAGCCCGATCCAATTACAAATATTCAAGATGTTGAACGTTTTTTTGACTTCTGTGCAAGTTCACCGGAATCTTTCCATATGGTGACCTTTGTTTACTCTCCTTGGGGTATTCCAGCCAATTATCGAATGATGCAGGGCTCTGGGGTTAATACCTATAAATGGGTGAATAATGAAGGCAAAGCTGTACTTGTAAAGTATCACTGGGAGCCATTACAAGGCATCAAAAATTTAACCCAAAAAGAAGCAGAAGAAATTCAGATGAAAAATTTCAACCATGCCACGCAAGATTTATACGATGCAATTGACAATGGTGATTATCCTGAGTGGGAGTTAAATGTACAAATTATGGAGGATGGTCCACATCCTGAACTTGATTTTGATCCTTTAGACGATACAAAGCTTTGGCCAAACGATAAATTCCCATGGTACCCCGTCGGTAAAATGGTATTAAATAAAAATCCTGAGGACTATTTTGCAGAGGTCGAGCAGGCAACTTTCGGTACTGGTGTTCTAGTAGATGGTCTCGATTTCTCCGATGATAAAATGTTGCAGGGTCGAACATTCTCTTATTCTGACACACAGCGCCACCGTGTCGGAGCTAACTATTTACAACTGCCCATTAATGCCCCAAAGAAACGTGTAGCAACAAACCAAAATGGTGGGCAAATGCTGTATAAGCGAGATTTAGCACCAGGACAAAATCCACATATTAACTATGAGCCTTCCATGTTAAATGGCTTAAAGGAAGCATCACAAACAGCGAAAGAATATACACCACTAGTTGAAGGTCATCTCGTACGTGAAACGATTGATCGTCAAAGTAACACGAAACAAGCTGGTGAAACATATCGTAATTTTGAGCAATGGGAGCGAGATGAACTATTAGAAAATCTTATTCGTGATTTATCGAGTTGCAAAATTACTATTCAAGAAGCAATGATTGCCCTTGCAGAAGAAGCAGATGAAGAATATGGTCGTCTCTTAAAAAAAGGCCTACAAAAAGCACAAAAGGATTCTTCTACTGCAAGACCTCTTGGAAACATCGACGGTGACGATGCGCCTAACGATGCCATTAATAAAGGGCATGATGCTGAGCCATATTAAATAGAAGAAGCGTTCTGCAAGTTTAAAAATGCAGAACGCTTCTTCTATTTACTGTACACCAGGTAAAATTCGTAATACTTTTTCCTGTGCATCTAAAATTGCATCTACCCCTAATGGTATAGCAATATTCGTTGCTTCATGTCCGATGTTAAAACCAGCTACGACAGGCACACCTAGTTCAGCAAAATACTCTGTCATTAACGCTAATAGTGCCGCTTCTTCTGCTCCAGTTTGCGTAAAGGAACCAATAATAACCCCCGCCAACTGTTCGAGCTTTCGAGCTTGCTTTAATTGTTGTAGCATTGAATCGATACGAGGAATTGATTCAGCAATATCCTCTATCAATAAAATTTTACCATCTGTACGAATTTCAAACTTCGTGCCAAGAGTACTTACGAGTCGACGTAAATTGCCACCTACGATTTGACCGCGTGCAACACCTGGTGAAATCGTCGTTAGTGGTGATATCATTTCCGTATATTGTACTTCCATTGGTGTAAAGAGCTGTAAAAACATTTTCTTCGATATGTCGTCCATTTTACTTGCAGCCATTAACATCGGTCCATGGAAGGTTACTAAATCTGCAAATTCATGAATTGCACAATGCAAATATGTAAGATCTGAGAAGCCCCAGAAAATTTTTGGATTTTCTGCTAGTAGGTCATAATCGATCTTTCCTGCAATACGCGCAGAACCATAACCGCCTTTTACACAAAAAATCGCCTTCACTTCTGGATCCTTCACCATGGCATGAAAGTCTGCGAGCCGCTCCTCATCACTACCAGCTAAATAATCATGCTTAGCATGAATGGTATCGCCTATTTTATAGCGTAGGTCTAATTCATCTAGAAAGGCTAATGCTTCTCCAAGCTTTTCTGGCTCAACAAGGCTCGATAACGCTACAAGTCCAACTGTATCACCTTTGACCAAACGTGGTACTGTATTTTTCACAATACCCCCTCCTATTCTTACCCCTATTCTAGCATATGTCTGACATTGCATCATTGATTATTCATAGTATTAATGATTATAATTGACGTTAGTATTCTGACTATTCAATTAGGATTTGTCGCAATTTACTAAGTAGCTACAATGCTAACAAGGCAAGTATTTACCTCAATTTTATCCCTGTATTTGCGTCAATTTTTTCCGTAATCTTTCTTGGGGAAAAGCTTCACACGTTTTTGTTGTGGGCTAGCCGTCGTCGCAGGTGTTTTATGGACTGAAAAAAATAACAAGCGTAGACTTCAACACAAATGAAGTCTACGCTTGTTTTTCTTATTTTGTACCACCATAAATGACTGTTACATTCGGGTGATTTAACAACTGACTAGCTGGGAAATCTTCCGACACAACACCACTTTGTAATTTTTCAATTGCTTCTAACTTTTTTTCACCAAACGCAATCAATACAATTGCCTTGGCATTCATAATAGATTGAATACCCATTGTAATGGCTTGCGTTGGTACATCGGCTGGATTATCAAAATAAATGGCATTTTCAGTTCGTGTAGATTCTGTTAGTTCCACAATATTTGTTAATGATGCAAACGATGTGCCGGGCTCATTAAAGCCAATATGTCCATTTACACCAATACCTAGTAGTTGCAAGTCAAGGCCACCAGCTTCTGCTATACGCGCATCATAGGCAACACACTCAGCCGCTAAATTCGTTACTTTGCCATTTGGTAAATGAATATTTTCTTCGTTAATACCCACATGATTAAATAAATTCTCATGCATAAACGTCCAGTAACTAGCTGGACTAGATTGATCTAGACCCACATATTCATCTAGATTGAACGTTTTCACATCTTTAAAAGAAATATCTCCAGCTTGTTGACGTTTGACTAATTCCTTATACATCCCCACTGGCGAGCCCCCAGTTGCAAGCCCTAAAATACTTGTTGGCTTTGCTTGCAGCTGCTCAGTAAAAATACTTGCTGCCACTACACTCATTTCATCATATGAATTTACTTCTATCCATTTCATTGTGCTTGTCATCCATATACCTACCTTACCATCATTTTTATTAACTAAAATGGAAAATATTTTACTTATTAGTAGCTAATATATTAATATTACAAGTTATCTAACTACTTTTCTATTATTTTCTTTATCAATCTTTATGCGTGTATTCTTTTAGCAATTCGGTTATGTTAAATAGTAAGGAAGTGAGGCGATTTTTATAAATTCTCAAATACAGCAGTATTTACAGCATATTAAATTTCAAGGATCTTTAGAGCCTTCTATTAAGCTGCTAGGACACTTGCAAACATGCCATCTCCATACAATTCCATATGAAAATTTAGACGTGGCTCTGAAACATAGTATCTCCTTCGCTATCCCTGATCTTTTTCATAAAATTATTGTTCATCAACGCGGAGGTAATTGCTTTGAGCTGAATATTTTATTTAGCTGGCTACTTCGAGAACTCGGTTTCACTGTAACAAATCGTTATGCACAATTTTGGCGTAATATCGAAGACGGAACACCTCCTGAAGAAGTCCCTATGCATCAGCTACTGATTGTCACTTTTGATGGTTTACATTATATTTCTGACGTTGGTGTAGGTGCACTCGCTCCCTGTAAACCAGTACCTTTAATAGCTGGCCATCAGCATCGTGAAGGCAATGAGCTTTACAAAATTGAATGGGATGAAACATATGGCTGGATGCTTTATGAGCAAACTCCACATAAATGGCGTTTACTCTATTGCTTTACGGATGATGCAAATGATGCTAAATTTGCCCCACGGCTTTCTAAACAAGCCAACAACATTGCTATGATTCGGACCTCACGTGGTCGACACACTATGGTCAATAATGAATTTCGAATATACGAAGGTCAATCCCTAACAACCTATACAACACATAACGACAAAGAGTGGTTCCAAGCACTGAATCGTTATTTTCATATTTCTCTGTCATAAACAAGGATGCATTTATCCAATGCATCCTTGTTCGTATTAATTTGCTGTTCGCTTCAATAGCTCATAAATAACTTCCTCATTATGGAGCTCTTTAACTAAACCGATACCACCTACAAAATAATAGGTTTTCACTACATCACTATATATAAATGATTCTTCTAATATCGCGACATTTTTATAGTTGACACCACCTGCTCTAACTGTTCCATCCGTCGCTTTAACCGTAATTCGATTACCGTTTACTGGCCCATCATCATCTTCATGAACAATTACACCAATTCGCAGAGGTAATCCTATAAATAAATCATAATGCGTGCTAAAGTCAGCAGCAATTGCTTGTCCGTAAATAGTTTCATTACCATAAAGTAGTTCATCATTAAATGTCTCTTGCGTACTCATATTTATAACCGTCCAAACGTCATTTTTATTATCGTTATGGCTATATTGATATTTTAATGTATACCTAATATCCTTATCAGGTGAATAAAAGGCATACGTGTATACATACGCAGGATCCTTCAAAAAATTCACTTTCGATAGCGTTAATGCACGGGCCATAAATGCTGAAAAATGTGCACGTGTTAACGGTAAATTTGGCTTAAATGAACCATCTTGATAACCCCTTGTAATATTATTATTTGCAACCGCTAAAATTTCCTTATAGCCACTGGTCTTCTCTGTAACATCTGTAAAATCATACGGCTCTGAACCTTTTAGTTTAAATGCTCTTTGTAAAACAATCGCCATTTCCCCTCTAGAAAGAGTACCATCTGGTTTAAACTTCTTTGTTGAATCGAAAATTCCAGCATTTTGTGTAGCCGCAATTTCTTTATAATAGATATGTGTCGCTGGTACGTCCTGATATTTCGGGTTCTTTACGTTTGCTGTCTTCAATCCTAGTGCCCGTGTAATCATTACAGCTACTTGTGCCTTGGTCACATATTCATTCGGTTTAAACAGGCCATTAGGATACCCCTTGATAATTCCTCTTTCTACTAGATAATCAATTTCCGTTATTAAGACATTGTCTGATGATACGTCTTTAAAGCTTGCTGCTGCATAAACCGGTTGCATTTGTAATATCCATACTAAAAGCACTGCCACACACAGAATCTTACTAATTTTATTCATGCCATTCCCCCTATTTTTCTTTCATCCTTCTTATCCTATTCTCCTCCAACAGCACTTAGAGATAATTTCTAAAAATCACATAAAGTGAAACTTCAATCAGCGGGGGTTTTCTTGATCCCCCACTGATTGTTTGTTGAACCAATCGGGCTTTTACGGTCAGTTGATCGCCCACCTCGTTGACTCGTTGTCATCTTTCCACTTGAGGTGGGCGTCTTGTACCTGACGCTTCGCTTTCGGAACAGATAAATTACTGACCGTTAATGCGGGATAAAAATAACTTTTATTTTTATAATCTTCAAGATTAAATGAAATCCTCACACCCCTTTGTATTACTTACCCTTACCCATTGCCTTACACTTTTACGCCTATAATCGAATTTGAATTGTTTACTTCCTCCCAAGTTCTATACAATAAAAAGCACCTCTACTAGTATCTGTAGAGATGTTCCATCAACGCAATTATTATTAATTGATTTTACTAATTATTTCTTTTGAATTAAACCTATTGGCACTTTTCAAAGGGTGAAACCATTACTAACTCAGTTCACTTAATAGCTGAAATCATGGGTAACTACGCAGCTATTTAATTTTATCCCTTGTAGCGCTTTATCAATTTTTCTTGGTGGGCACTGAAAATTTCCTCAAGCGAAATATCATAGTTATTGGCAATCACAACGATATTTCCTAATACATCGCCAAGTTCTTCTACTAATTCTTGTTTATTATTTTTGTAAGAACCTACCTTTTCATCTGGTCGGTCTCTTCCAATTTCAAGTGCTCGAATCGCACGTGCTACTTCGCCCGTTTCTTCGGCTAAAAAACCAATCCGTGTAAAAATATTTAAATCAGACCACCCACGTGTTTCATAGTAATCTTTTACCCACAATTGAAATTCGTTTAATTCCATAATTTTATGCCCCATTTCCTTGTTGTATAAACTAAATTATACTATAAAAAATAGAACCTTACCTGATATGGATGATACTACCTGTATTCAAGTACAAACCAAATTTATGAGTAATTTTGTTGTGCTACGAACAAAGAAAAAAGACCTCAACATAATTGTTGAAGTCTTTTGTTTAATCATTTAATGATACCGGTGGCCGGGGTCGAACCGGCACTCCAAAGGAACACGATTTTGAGTCGTGCGCGTCTGCCAATTCCGCCACACCGGCATAATACCTTAGAGATAAAAAAAATCGGATTATCCGATTATTGTTAAAAAACTTTATGGAGGCGGCAACCGGATTTGAACCGGTGGTAAAGGTGTTGCAGACCTGTGCCTTACCACTTGGCTATGCCGCCATAAAAAGTTGGAGCGGAAGACGAGGTTCGAACTCGCGACCCCCACCTTGGCAAGGTGGTGTTCTACCACTGAACTACTTCCGCAATAAATGGCTGGGGTACCTGGATTCGAACCAGGGCGTGACGGAATCAAAATCCGTTGCCTTACCGCTTGGCTATACCCCAAAAGATAATTATATATAAAAATGGGGCGACTGATGGGAATCGAACCCACGAATGCCTGAACCACAATCAGGTGCGTTAACCACTTCGCCACAACCGCCATGACTATATTGTATGATTTTATATTAAATGGGGCGACTGATGGGAATCGAACCCACGAATGCCTGAACCACAATCAGGTGCGTTAACCACTTCGCCACAACCGCCATAATACAAATTGGCAGGGGCAGTAGGAATCGAACCCACATCAAA
>NZ_JBNNLZ010000006.1:0-1719 GCF_050272295.1 Lysinibacillus sp. NPDC048646 | reverse complement strand
GTAGATGTCAATCCACAGCTTCGGTGAATCGTTTAGCCCCGATACATTTTCGGCGCAGCGTCACTCGACCAGTGAGCTATTACGCACTCTTTAAATGATGGCTGCTTCTAAGCCAACATCCTGGTTGTCTATGCAACGCCACATCCTTTTCCACTTAACGATTACTTTGGGACCTTAGCTGGTGGTCTGGGCTGTTTCCCTTTTGACTACGGATCTTATCACTCGCAGTCTGACTCCCGTGTATAAATATCTGGCATTCGGAGTTTGTCTGAATTCGGTAAACCGGGATGGCCCCCTAGTCCAAACAGTGCTCTACCTCCAGTATTCTCATCACGAGGCTAGCCCTAAAGCTATTTCGGAGAGAACCAGCTATCTCCAGGTTCGATTGGAATTTCTCCGCTACCCACACCTCATCCCCGCACTTTTCAACGTGCGTGGGTTCGGGCCTCCAGTAAGTGTTACCTCACCTTCACCCTGGACATGGGTAGATCACCTGGTTTCGGGTCTACGACCACGTACTAATTCGCCCTATTCAGACTCGCTTTCGCTGCGGCTCCGTCTTCTAAAACTTAACCTCGCACGTAATCGTAACTCGCCGGTTCATTCTACAAAAGGCACGCTATCACCCATTAACGGGCTCTAACTACTTGTAGGCACACGGTTTCAGGATCTATTTCACTCCCCTTCCGGGGTGCTTTTCACCTTTCCCTCACGGTACTGGTTCACTATCGGTCACTAGGTAGTATTTAGCCTTGGGAGATGGTCCTCCCAGATTCCGACGGAATTTCACGTGTTCCGCCGTACTCAGGATCCACTCAGGAGAGAATGAACTTTCGACTACAGGGCTTTTACCTGCTCTGGCGGACCTTTCCAAGTCGCTTCATCTAACTCATTCTTTTGTAACTCCATATAGAGTGTCCTACAACCCCAAGAGGCAAGCCTCTTGGTTTGGGCTCTTCCCGTTTCGCTCGCCGCTACTCAGGGAATCGATTTTTCTTTCTCTTCCTCCAGGTACTTAGATGTTTCAGTTCCCTGGGTCTGCCTTCAAGACGCTATGTATTCACGTCAAGATACTACGCGATTAAACGTAGTGGGTTCCCCCATTCGGAAATCTCCGGATCAAAGCTCACTTACAGCTCCCCGAAGCATATCGGTGTTAGTGCCGTCCTTCTTCGGCTCCTAGTGCCAAGGCATTCGCCGTGCGCCCTTAATAACTTAACCGTCAGCTTTCAATATACATCGTAATACATCGTCAGCTTCAATCGTTCGTTCAGTCACGTACTGAGGTACGCTCCTTCACTTACTCAATCGCTTCCTTGTCTTACTCGTATCTTGAAACCTTCATCTGTTATTAAGCCTAAAAAACTTAAAAAAATAAATGTGTTTGTTACTATTTCAATGTCGTTTTATCCAGTTTTCAAAGAACAATAATTGGTGGAGCCTAGCGGGATCGAACCGCTGACCTCCTGCGTGCAAGGCAGGCGCTCTCCCAGCTGAGCTAAGGCCCCAAGAGGTAGTTATATGGTGGGCCTAAATGGACTCGAACCATCGACCTCACGCTTATCAGGCGTGCGCTCTAACCAGCTGAGCTATAGGCCCTCTTGGAAGTTTTATATTATTTATAAACCTTCAAAACTGAACGCAAAACGTAATCTTACAAACCCAAGGTTTGTATTCCGAAAATATCCTTAGAAAGGAGGTGATCCAGCCGCACCTTCC